>NZ_AQOJ01000761.1:0-15636 GCF_000364685.1 Xanthomonas sp. SHU 166 | reverse complement strand
GAACTGCGGCGGCTGCCGGTAGGCGTCGGCCATCCACTCCCTGACCGCCTGCTTGCCCCGCAATATGCGCTCGCCGATGAAGTGCCAGGTCGTATCTTCGGTGCAATGGGCGAGAAAGCCTTCGTAATCGCCGGCGGCGATGGCGGCGTTCGCGACCTGCAGGACGTGCTGGTTCGCCTCGGTCATCGGATGGCCTCCTCTGGCTGGGAACGGTCGAGATGGCGCCAACCTAGCGTCGCCTGTGTCACACCTGCGTACACGCCTCAGCGGCTCGCCGCGCGAGCGACCGGCGACGCACGCAAGCGTTGCAACGACCCGGCACAGAAGTCTCGTGCATCGGCAGTGACGGCGAAACCGGAGTTCCTGCCGGCACGCACCGGCATGCACGGGCGCTGACGATCTCGCGCCCTCTCAGGTTGTCGGTGCTTTCGCGAACAGCGCCGTATAACGCCGCTGCATTTCCTCCGGCGTCACCGACTCGATCGCATGGCCGATCAGCCAGCGGTGGCCGAAGGGATCGCGCACGGTGCCGGAGCGTTCACCGTAGAAGTGGTCCTGCATACCGCGCTCGAGCGTGGCGCCCGCCGCGACCGCGCGGGCGACCAACGCGTCGGCATCGTCCACATGCAGGTGCAGCGTGACCGGCGTGGCGTCAAGGTGTTCGGGGCTGCGTACGCCCATGTCCGGATACTCCTCCGACAGCATCAGGATGTGGCCATCGAGATCCACCTCGGCATGACCGATACGTCCATCGGGCTCGGTAAGGCGGAACAGTTCGCGCGCACCAAACGCGCGCGCGTAGAACGCCATCGCGGCGGCGGCGTCGCGCACGCACAGATAGGCATACAGTTCGTGGATCGCCATGGCATGTCCTCGTGTGGGCCAGGTGCCCATTGTGGAATCCTGGGTGCGCCGCGTCTTGCAGGAAATTGACCTGCGCCGCGATCAGCGCGGCACATGCCGGGGGGCGGCGGGATCGGCCGCCCGCCGCCAGGCGGACGGGGTGACACCGGCCACGCTGCGGAAGGTGTTGGCCAAGTGCGCCTGGTCGGCGAAGCCGCTGGCGGCGGCAATGTCGGCCCAGCCCAGCGAGCGGTCGCACGCCAGGTCCAGCGCGTGCGAGAAGCGTTGCAGCCGCAGCCAGGCGTTCGGTGCCAGACCGGTCGCCTGCCGGAACAGGGCGATGCAATGCCGATGGCTGAGTCCGCTGGCGCGCACCAGGGTCTCCACGCGCACGTCCGGGTGCCAGCCACCGGAACGCAGCACGCGCAGCGCCGGATGCCGCACGGGCGGGCGGCCGCCGGCGCGGTCGACCAGCCACCGTTCGAAGGCAGCCAGGCGCGCCGGCGCCTCGGCGCATGCGTGCAACCGCTCCAGCAGCGCATCGACCTCGCCGGCAGGCAGCAGCAGCTCCAGCGGCGTGTGGTGCCCGGCCAACGCGGATTCGGGCACACCGAGCAACACGCTGGTGGCGCCTGGACGCAACATCGCACCGACCGAGACCGCAGGCTGCGTGACATCGCGCACGTGATACGCCGTGCGTACCCCACCCACCACCGCGTGGCCGAGGCAATGGCCGCACAGGTCGTCCGCGTGGTCGAACACCCGCAACGGTGCACCGCCGATCCGCACGGCGAGATGCGTGGCACCGGTCGGCAGCACGTGCTCGCGCGCAGGCAGCCGCACGGCCGCAGACACCGGTGCGGGCTCGTGCGCCCACACCGCTGTCACCAGACCGCGCAATGCGGAAACGGGAGGTCGATGCATGGACGCCATGGCGCGATGCTACGCCTGTCATCGGCCCCGTCGGTAGTCCGCCCGACGACGCGCCTCCGCCGCCACTCCCGACCCGATGATCGGGCGCTACCGCACGGGCTCGACCACACGTCGCGGGCATCGCCCCGATCCCGCCACGCAGAAGTATCGGACGCCCTCGGAATGCCTCCGCGACGCACCTGCAGTGATCATGCCGCATCCGTTGTGGCAGGGCGTTTCAGGTTTGCTGGCGCACATTCTTGCTCTGCTGTCGCGGTCACTTTCGAGGAGCACGTAGCCATGCATCATCGCACCAGCCATGTTCGCGTGGCTCGACATCGAAGCGGTCGAAGACGTGCTGCCGCCTGCACGAGCGACGCGCAGAATCACGCAGACGAAACAGCGGCACGACTGCAAGTGTTCCCTTGCCGGCTCGCGAATCCGGGCGAAAGAACACCCGGCATTCGCCTGCATCCGTCGCGCACTTGCGACGCATCTCACACTGTCGTCGACACCCCCAACTGTCTACCCTCGCCGCCGATCCGGCTTATACAGTAGCCGCGACACACCACGGATGGCGGGAATGGCCGCGGCAAGAGATATCGCCAAAGGCGTTCTACTGAGCGCCACCTACTGCGCCACGTTCCTGCTGGCCTGGCGGTGTTCCGTGGACCAGTGGTATCTGCCGGCCGGCGTGCGCGTCGCCAGCCTGCTGTTCCTGCCCGCACGGCGTTGGCCGTGGCTGCTGGCCGGCGATGCCGCCGCGCTGCTGACACTGCGCATTCCCATGAGCGAAGCCTGGGGCGCGAGTGCCATCTGGGCATACCTGAGTCCGTTCCTGCTGATGCCCGCCGTGTCGCTGCTGCCGGTCCTGGCGCGTCAGCGGGTGCCTGACCTGGCACGCAACGATCACTGGCTGCTGCCGCTGACGCTGGCGACCGCGCTGTGGAGCACGCTCTGCAACATTGCGATCAACACCGTGCTGGGCGGCCCCGCCGGGCCGGCGCCGCTCGATGTGCTGCTGCGCTACTGGCTTGGCGACTACCTGGGCACCCTGATGTTCGTGCTGCCGGCGTTGCTGTGGCTGCGCCGGGACGAACCCACGCGACTGCAGGCCTCGCTGTTGCGCGAGGGGCTGGCGTCGATCGCCGTGGTCGTCGTGCTGTCGGCGTCCATCGCCGTGGCCGGCGACGCGCTGCTGCGGCAGTTGCTGATGGTCCTGCTGGTGGTCCCGGCGATCGTACTGACGCTTCGCCATGGCTGGCGGGGCGCGGCGCTCGGCGTGGTCATGGCGAACGTTGCGGTGGCCCTGTCCATGCCCAAGGTCGTCGCACCGGGCATGCACGACGCCGATGCGTTCGTGGTGCAGATCCTGCTCGCCGCCACCGCCACGGTGATGTTCGCGTTCGGATCACGGATCTCCGCCGCCTATCGGCATATGCGCGACGACGGACGCCTGCGCGAACAGGCGCTGGCCTTCGCACAGGCCGGCTACCTCTCCGCCGAACGCACGCTGCGCCGACGGGTGGTCGACTACACCGACCTCAGCACCCAGATCAACAAGCTGCGCCGCGATGTGGTGGAAGATCTGCGCGCACGCGGCCATTACGCCGCCGCCATGCAGATGACCCGCACCGGCGTGATCCAGGCGCAGTTGCTGGACGAGTACGTCACCGCGCTCTACCCCCTCGGTATCGAGACGCATGGGCTGTACCACACGCTGCACTCGCCGACCTTCGCCAACCTGTGCGCCACGGAGTTCCGCTGCCGCCTGCATGGCGATCCGCGGCGCCTCTCGCTGGGTCTGCAACTGGTGGCCTATCGCTGCATCCTCGACGCCATCGAGACGCTGCCCGTGGCCCACACGCATCTGCTGCAGGCAAGGGTATGGCGTGCGAAAGGACGACAGGGCATCGCCATCCGCATCACCGCCGATGCGGCGATGCTGAGTGCGTTGCGGCGCCGTCCGGAAGCGCCCGAGCGGGAACTGGCGGTCCGCCTGCAGGCGCATGGCGGCACCTGCCGGCGCCGCCATGCGTTGAGCTTCAGCTTTCTGGTGTCCGAAAGCCCGATCTCCGGCGGCCTCACTCCACCGCCGTGACCTCCCACGCGTCATCGCGTGCATCCGAGCGCAGGCGCACCACCACATCGGCCGTCCGGTAGATCACGCGTGACGGCACCGCAGGCGATGCCGTCAGCGAGACCCGCCCCACGTCGCTGCCCATCGGCAGCACCCACAAGGTCTTGCCGATGCGGCCGACCGCGGCACGGACCACGCCGCTGGCGTCGTTGATCTGCAGGTAGTTCACGCCATCGCGCGAGAACTCATAGACGCGCCAGGCCGAATCCGTGGCGAGATTCAGCGCCTTGGGCACGCTTTCGCCCAGTCCCTTGCCCACCACCCCATGCCCGCCGGAGGGGCAGCAGGACTGCGCCTGCGCCTGAAATGACAGCGCCAACCCCGCTGCGACCACGATTGCCAAGCTCTTCGCCTTCGTTTCCATTGCATCGATCCTTTCCCACCCGGGGAATTCCGCCTGCATCTCAGGCGGGATCAAGGTACGTGGTCCGGGCCGGGAAGCGGTCGACAAACAGCATCGCCGCCATGGCGAGAGACCAGGTCGTTGCCTGTCCACGATGAAAAAGCGTCGTGCCGCCACCATGCCCGCGATCGCCGCTGTTTCGATCGCACTCGCCGTGCGTTGCGGGCGCCAGACGCGCACATGTTCGCGGCACACCCCGTTGAACGCGATCGACAGCGCCGGGACGCAACCACGCTTGACCTGCCGCAAATTTCGAAACATCATTAGTTACATGAAACGCGACAGCCGCCTGTCCTCTGTCCTGCATGCCCTGCTGCACATGGCCGAGCACGATGGTCCCATGACCTCCGACGCCCTGGCCCAATGCCTGGGCACCAATCCCGTCGTGGTCCGGCGGACCATGGGGTACTTGCGCGAAGCCGGCATCGTGACCTCGGATCGCGGGCACACGGGTGGATGGCGCATCCATGCCGACCTGGCCACGGTCACCCTGCGCCAGTTGCATGAAGCGCTGGGCGAACCGGCGCTGTTCGCCATCGGCAATCGCCACGAATCCCCGGAGTGCCTGGTTGAGCAAGCGGTGAATGCCGCACTCGAGGGAACGTTCGCAGAGGCAGAGGCGTTGCTGTTGAAGCGGCTTTCGGACATCACCCTTGCCGACCTGGCCGCCGACTTCGCGCGCCGGCATGCGGCGGCACGACGGACGAGGAGTTAGGCATGCACCACGACATCATCGTCATCGGCGGCAGCTATGCGGGCATGGCCGCCGCCCTGCAACTGCTGCGAGCGCGGCGTTCCGTGCTAGTGATCGATGCGGGCCAGCGCCGCAATCGCACGGCCCACCATGCACATGGCTTCCTCGGCCAGGACGGCGTGCCGCCTGGCACCATCGCGGCGACCGCGCGCCAGCAGCTCAGCGCCTATCCGACGCTGACGTGGCTGGACGCACACGCCCTGACCGCCACTGGATCCTTGGACGTCTTCCGGGTGACCACCTCCGATGGCGGCACCCACCAGGGTCGCCGGATCCTGCTCGCCACCGGCGTGGCCGACCAGCTTCCGGCCGTCGACGGCCTCGCCGAACGCTGGGGCACGGCCGTCTTCCACTGCCCGTACTGCCACGGCTACGAACTGGACCAGGGACGCATCGGCATCGTCGGTGCCGGCCCGCTGTCCGTGCACCAAGCCGAACTGCTCACCGAGTGGGGCAATGTGACCTTACTCGTCAACGGCGCACTGCAGCTCGACGACGCGGCCAGGGCTCTTCTGAGCGGCCGCGGCGTGGCGATCGAGGAGGCGCCCATCGACAGGATCGAGGGGCATGCCGACGTGGTCCTGGCCGACGGTCGGCGCCTGGTCTTCGCCGGCCTGTTCACGGCGACACGCACCACCCCGTCCTGTCCCCTGGCCGAGGCCATGGGCTGCGTGCTGGAGGAGACGCCAATGGGCACCCAGGTCCGCATCGATGCCGAGCATGGGACCTCGGTCGCCGGCGTCTTCGCCTGCGGCGACCTGGCGAAAGCGCCGCATTCGCTGTCATTGGCCGTGGGCAGCGGCGCCATGGCCGGCGCGCAGGTTCACCGCTCGCTGGTATGGCCGGAAACCTTCGCGCCGCCAGCATCAACGCGCACAGGATGACGCGCGCTCGGATTCCACTGCGGTATCGGTCTACGCCGGGCGAATCGCGCAGGCGCGATCATGGCAGGTGTAGCCGTTTGTCTCGGCTGCCCGTCCGCCCATGGCCACAACGCACCAGACGCGACGTGCGCGTACGCTGGACCTGACCAAGTCAGTCGAGCCCGGCAAACAGTCCGTGCAACTCGGCAAACCCCACCGGTTTGACCAAGTGCGCGTCGAACCCTGCATGCGCCGAATCGCGGCGATCGCTGTCCTGCCCCCAGCCGGTCAGCGCGACGATGGTGATGTCCTTGCCCCAGTGGCAATCGCGAATGCGGCGGCACGCCTCGTGCCCGTCCATGCCGGGCATGCCGATGTCCATCAGGATCACCTCGGGGCGCATGCGCGCACCGATCGCCAGCGCTTCCTCTCCGCCGCCAGCGGTGCGCACAGCGTGTCCGTCCAGTTCCAGCAGGGCGGCCAGCGCCAGCGCGATATCCGCATTGTCGTCGACCACCAGGATCCGGCGCATCGTTTGTGCCGGCCGGACATCCCCCGTGGCCGACACGGCAACCGGCGCGGCGTCGCAGGGAAGCCGCACGACGAACGCGCTGCCCTTGCCGGCCCCCTCGCTGCGCGCCTCGACGGTGCCGCCGTGCATCTCGACCAGCCGCCGAACCAGCATCAGGCCGATGCCGAGTCCACCTTGCGCACGCTCCAGGGTCCGGTCCACCTGGGTGAACAGTTCGAAGATGGCATCGACCTTGTCCGGCGGAATGCCGGATCCGTTGTCCGCGACCACGACCTCGACGCTGCCCGCGCCCGCCTCGACCCGCACCTCGATGTCTCCCCCGGGTGGCGTGTACTTGCACGCGTTGGTGAGCAGATTCCCGAACACCTGGGTGAGACGGACCGGGTCTCCTTGCAAGGGCAGCGGCGTCTCCGGCAACACCACGCGCAAGCGATGCCGCTGCTGGTCCAATGCAGGACGGCAGACCTCGACGGCCTGCTGGATCACCTCGGCCAGCAGCAGCGACTCGCGCCGCAATTCCAGTTTTCCCTGCTTGATGCGATTAACGTCGAGCAGGTCGTCCACCAAGCGCACCAGCTGCCGTACCTGCCGTTCCATGACCTCGTGCGCCTTCCGCGACAGCGCTTCGTTGCCATGCGAGCGCTTGAGCACTTCCAGCATGTTGCGCAACGGCGCCAGCGGGTTGCGCAGTTCGTGCGCAAGCATGGCCAGGAACTCGTCCTTGCGTCGCCGCTCCTGCGCCAGCTCCGCCTCGATCTGATGGCGCTCCACCAGTTCGGCGGCCTGCCGGGCGAGCAGGTCGATGTAGCGCAGCGCGTCCGGGTCGGGGCCGCCCGGCCAGCGGTAATGGTTGTTGAGCATGCCCAGCAGCCGACCATCGCGGCTGAGCAATGGCGTGCACTGGATGGAACGGATCTGGTCCTCCATTACGATCTCCAGACCCAACGTCCCCTGCAGACCTTCCAGCTTCTCCACGTCGGCCACGACCAGGCGCTGCACCTGCTTTGCCGCTTTCCCGCAACTGGCGTCCCATCCATCCTCGCGGAAATGCTCGACCAGCCGCGCCCCCAGGCCCTGATGCACGACGATCCGCAGGGTTTTCTTGACCGGATCGAAGATCTGGATATTGCCCTTGTCGGTGCCCGAGATGTCGGCGGCCGCGGCAAGGATCTTCTGCAGCAGCGGCTCGAACTCCCCTGGCCCGACCAGTTCGGCACTCAATTCCTGCAGCCGGGCGAGCGCGGCCATTTCCTTGCGCAGATGCGCGGCTGCCCGTTCCCGCTCCACCACGATGCTGGTCGCCAGTGCGCCGAATTCGGCGACCTTGCGCTCCCACGCGTTGGCCTGCCGCGCCTCGGAAAGACACAGGAAGAACGATCCGACCGCCTTGCCGCCCTGCCCGATCGCCGGGTGCGAATAGCACGCCAGAATGCCGTTTTCCAGGCAAAGCGAGCGCCAGGGTGCGGCCCACTGCGACGCATGTTCCACGTCCTCGCACTCGACCGGATGCCCCTCGTGGATGGCGGTGCCGCAGGTGCCGATGAGCGCCTCCCCGATCGGCAGGCCGCGGATGGCCGCGGCGAATGCAGGAGGAAAGTGCGACGAGTAACCATCGCCCATCGTGCGGCGGTCCCGGCTCGCCAGCAGCACACAGGCGCGGGCGTCGGGAACAAGCCGGCCGACGGCATCGGTGAGCGCATCCAGGCACTCGGCCATGGGCGCCCCAGACGCGATCATCAGCAATGCCTTACGCTGCTCCGCATCCAGTTGCGCATCACGCTGGGCCTGAGCCAGTTCTCGGTACACGTGCACCTATCTACGATCGCCGCAGCGGTGTTAATGGATAACACTGGAGACGATTCGTCATGAATGACACCGAGATCCGCCGAAAGCACGGCCGCCACGGTCCGTCGGAAGGCCATGTTGGCATAGGTGCCGCGTGAAGCGTGTGCGACGTGCATCAAGGTCTGCAGCCGAAGCTGCGTTTGGAATGTCTTGGGACGCAGCCCTCGGCGCCAGCGCTCCGCGCCGGCACCGATCCCGACCCTACTCACGCGAGGTCCAGCCCCTGCACTATCCGGCGCCATGCGATCTGCAGATCTCAGGACACGCGGCGCACCTGCTCCACGTCAGCGCGAGCCGCCGCCTTGGACGGCACCCACGCAACACGGTCATGCGCAAGAGGATCGTGACGAGGCACGTCAACGAACAGAATCATCAGGCTGTCGGCTTCTACGAAAGGATGGGCTTCAGGCGCACAGGCCGGTCCCCGCGCGACCACCAGGGCAAGCCCTATCCACTCATCCACCTTGAATACGCGCCTTAGGCGCACTGTGGCATAGCGCTCGCGGCCTACGCACGGGGCGACAGATACGGAGAGCGTAGGTGCTCGCGCTACTTTCCAAAGATCCTGGCGCAGTACGCGCGCAGCCGTTGCGGCGCGTCTAGCGGGCCGCGGAAGGCGATATGACCGTCGGGCCGCACCAGCACCATCGCGGGATCGCCTTCGATGCCGTAGGCGCCATGTGCCACCCCATCCAGGTCGAACAGCGCCGTGGCGTCGCCGGCCTGCGGTACCGTCTTGCCGAGGATCAACCGGGGCCGGATCCACTCCCACGCCTGGAGCTGCGCCAACGCATCACGCATCGCCATCAAGGCGTCCTGCTGCCGGGCATCGAACAGCAGCAAGGCCCAGCCCCACGTCACGCCATCGGGGTTGTAGAGATGCGCGAACAGCGTCGTGGACGCACCGTCCTGGGCGATGACGGCCGCATCCGGTGCGCGGTCGCCAGGATGCGGAACGCGTCGGTGCACGATCTCCCGCAATCCCTTGAGGTGGTCTTCGTTCAAGGGGCTGTCGGGATAGGCGACGGACAGTTGCTGGAGATCGTCGGTGCCCTGAATCAGGGCACCGATGTTGGGCAGGAAACTGGCGGCGATCCCCATGGCCGTATCCTTGATAACGCCGCGATACACGCTGTTGCGGAAGCCCTTTTCCTGCTGCGCATCCAGCCGGCGGTGTTCGCCGCCGCGCTCCAGCCCGTAGGATTCCAGCAGCACCGGTGCGGCCTTGCCGTCGAGCGCCATCGCTAGCCGCCATGCCAGGCCGACCGCATCCTGCAGCCCGGCGTTCATGCCCTGGCCGCCCGCGGGCAAGGTGAGATGACCAGCATCGCCGACCAGGAACACGCGTCCATCGGCGTAGCGCGAGGTCACGCCATGCTGGAAGCGGCTGTGGGTGATCCAGATCGGATCGCTGAGCTCCAGCGTCTCGTCCTCGGTGACCTCGCGCGCGATGGCCTGCAGTTCTTCCAGGGTCGGATCGCGATCGGGGATGCCCGCGTCGTCGGACAGGAAGAACAGCCGGTGGTAGCCCTCCCACACCGGCAGCACGCCGCAGAAGCCCTTGGGGTAATAGAAGAACCAGAGGTGATCGAAATCGGTGGAGCGGCGCCAGCGCAGTTTCGCGTCGAGCTGGCGGTTCATGCAGTGGGGCAGCTTTTCCGTCGCGAAGTCCGCGCCGATCTGCTTGCGCACGAAGCCTTCGGCGCCGTCTGCGCCCACCAGGTAGCGGCAGCGCAGGCGCTCGACCGGGCGCCCTTCGACCGGCTCACCGTCGTCGTTCACCGTCGCGATCGTCACGCTGACCCCGTCCGCATCCTGCTCGAAGCCGACCACCTTGCGGCCTCGTTCGAGCGCTGCGCCGCCGGTCTCGATCCGCCGGGCAAGCACGTTCTCGATGACGTCCTGGCCGCTGTACAGCACCTCCGGATACGGACTGGCGACCTGCGCGATGTCGATCGGATCCACTGTCTTGCCGTTCAACAGGGTGTTGATCCGGGTGATCCGGTACGCCCGCTCGGCCAGGGCATCGCGGATGCCGATGCTCGCCAGCAGCTCCTGCGGGCGCGCCCAGAGATTGTTGGCGCGCGAATGCGGCTTGGGCTGCGTACGTTGCTCGAAGATGCGGAATCGCACCCCGTGGTGCGCCAACGCGCAGGCGGTGGTCAGGCCGACTGGCCCGCCACCGATGATGATGACGTCCGTATCGAAGCCGTCGGGATGCGGGGCAAGCGCCATGGTCTCTCCTTGGGTTGAATCCTGCCGCGCGCAGGCTTGCGCGCTTCATTCGGCCAGCGACTGGTCGAGGGCGTCGCGCATGTCCAGGAGCACCGCGATGGCGGTCCTGACGCGCTCGGCACCCAGTCGGTCGATCAGGTGCTGGTCGAGCGACGCGACAGCGGCTTCGGCGGCGCCCAGGGCTGCGCGTCCTGCCTGCGTCAACACCACCAGCTTGGCGCGCGCATGGTGCGGATTGGTCTCGAATACGACGAACCCGTGTTCGGCCAGCAACTCGACCACACGCTGCACCGCCTGCCGGGTCAGGCCCATGTTGCGGGCGATATGCGCGACCGGCAGCGGCACCGGCGAGTAGCCCAGCGCACCGAGCACCTGCCACCAGGCGGTGGTCAGCCCGATCGGGCGCACCAACCGGTTGCCCATGTCGACCAGGCGGCCGTTGGTGGCGAACACCGCCAGCACCAGCTCGCGAACCAGCAAGGGAAGGTTTTCCGCAGCCATGCATCATCCTGTCTATTTGACAGCATGTTGTCAAATAGCCCGCGCCACGTCGTGTCCCTCGACCTGCCCCCCAAGGCTCCGCACGACGTGACTGCTGAACTTCGGCATGTGCTGTCGCGGTGCCTTGGGCGGGTCGGCCGCCACCCAGCGACCGCCGGCGACGGATCGGCGGCGGCATTGCCACGTCCGTCGCTGGCGCTAGGAATCTGCTGGCGCAGCGGTGGGCTGCAGCAGGAGCCGCACCAACGGATTGGGAAACCGCCGCGCCATGGTCACGGCGTGGAAGGTCTCCACGATGTCCGGCAATTGATCGCCCTCCACCAGCACGCCGGCGGCGATCTCGTCCTTGACCACGATCGGCGGGAGTACGGCCAGGCCGATGTCCTCGCGCGCCAGCAGGCGCATCATCGCCATGTCCTCCACTTCCGCCACGATCTGCGGGCGCACGCCCAGGCGATCGGCCAGGGCATCGAATCCCGCGCGCACGCTGTTGTCCACCGTCGGCAGGATGATGGGATGCTGGCGAAGCCGATCGGCGATGCTGGCGGCATGACCCAACCGGTCCGGCGTGCCCACCAAACTGACCGGGCGCTCGGCGAGCCGATGGGTCACGAACGGGGTCAGCGCGTCGGTGGCCGGCGCCTGGTTGAGCAGGACCACGTCGAGATTGAGTGCCTCCAGCGCCCGCAGCAGTTCGCCGGCGCTGCCCGAGCGCAGGATCAGGTCGATATCGGTTCGGCCGAGCAGCGGCCGCAAGAACTCCAGCTGGAAGTTGCGCGACAGTGTGGCCAGCGAGCCGACCCGCAGCGCCTGCCGCGCGGCGCCGGTCTGCCGCAGCGTGCCCAGCAGTTCGTCGCCGGTGGCGAAGATCGCATCGGCGTGGTCCAGCGCGATCTGCCCCGCCTCGGTCAGGTGCAATTGCCGCCCGCGCCGCTCGAACAGTGCGTGGCCCAAACGCTCCTCCAGCTTGCGGATCTGCACCGACAAGGCGGACTGGGTGAGGTTGAGCCGCTCGGCGGTGCGGGTCAGGTTGCCGTCGTGGGCCACAGCCCAGAAGTAACGCAGGTGGTTGTAGTTCAAAGCGGCCATTGTTCGATAATAACGAACGATATCGTGAAAATAATGAATTTTTGTTCGACCCCGCCGATCGCTATCGTGGCGCCGCCCGCCACTGCGCTCGATCCAAGGGGATTGCCTTGTCGCTCTATCTGCTGCCGCTCTCTGCCCCACTCCTGCTGCTGGTCGCGGCCGTGTTCGGCTTTGTCCGCAGCGGCCGACGCCCCCGCTTCCTCCCCGCCTTCGCCGAACGTGCCGCGCTCGGCGCACTGCTCGTCGCCATCGCCTCGCTGGCGCTGCTGATCGCCCGCGGCGCTGACGGCAGCGCATTTATCGGATGGAGCGGCATCGGCCTGTCGGTCCGGCTCGATGCGGTGAGCACCACGATGCTGCTGCTGGTCGCCTTCGTCGGCTGGATCGTGGTGCGCTACACCCGCACCTATCTGGATGGCGAAGCGCGGCAGGGCTATTTCACCGGCTGGCTTTGCGTCGCGCTCGCCGCGGTGCTGCTACTCGTGCAGGCCGGCAACCTGGTCCAGGTCGTGCTGGCCTGGATCGCCACCAGCATCGCGCTCAATCGTTTGCTGCTGTTCTATCCCCAGCGTGTGGCCGCGCAACGCGCCGCGCGCAAGAAGCGCCTGTTCTCCAGCATCGGCGCCATCGCCCTGGTGAGTGCGGCCGCGCTGGTCTGGAACAGCCTGGGCACCACCGACATCGCCACCATCAACACACTGGCGCGGAACGGCCAGCATGGCGGGGCCCTTACCGCGGCGGCCGCCTTGATGGCGCTGGCCGCGGTGCTGAAATCGGCGCAGTTCCCGACCCACAGCTGGCTCACCGAGATGATGGAGGCGCCCACGCCGGTGTCGGCCTTACTGCATGCCGGCGTGGTCAACGGCGGCGGCTTCCTGCTGATCCGCTTTGCCGACCTGATGCTGGCGGCCCCCGGCGTGCTCGCCGTGCTGGCCATGCTGGGCGGGTTCACCGCGCTGTTCGGTGCGCTGGTGATGCTGACCCAGCCCGCGGTCAAGACCTCGCTGGCCTGGTCCACGGTTGCGCAGATGGGTTTCA
The DNA here is from genome assembly GCF_000364685.1 of Xanthomonas sp. SHU 166. Classification (NCBI taxonomy): domain Bacteria; kingdom Pseudomonadati; phylum Pseudomonadota; class Gammaproteobacteria; order Lysobacterales; family Lysobacteraceae; genus Xanthomonas; species Xanthomonas sp. SHU 166. Next base: position 2,481 of record NZ_AQOJ01000761.1, on the reverse strand, counting down.
TGATCCTGCAGTGCGGGCTGGCGCTGTTCCCGCTGGCGCTGCTGCACATCGTCGCGCACTCGCTGTACAAGGCCCATGCCTTCCTGGCCTCCGGCGGCGCGGTCGAGCAGGTGGCGTCGATTCGCCGACCCGGGCCGGTGGCGGTGCCCGATGGGGCCGCGGTCGGCCGCGCCTTCCTGATCGCGCTGGCGATCTATGTCGGGATCGGCGCCGCCTTCGGGTTCGCCTTCGGCTTCGAGCACAAGTCGCCGCAGGCGCTGGCCCTGGGCGCCATCCTCATCTTCGGTGTGGCCTACCTGCTGGCCCAGGGCCTGGCCGATGCCGCGCCGCGCCCGCTCACCCGCAGGACCGCGCTCTACGCCAGCGCCGCTGCGGTCGGCTATTTCGCGTTGCAGAGTGCAGCCGAATGGCTGACCACGGGGGTGCTGCCGGCGACGCCGGCGCCGGGTCGGCTGGAGTGGACGCTGATGGCGCTGGCGGTGCTGAGCTTCGGCGTGGTGGCGGTGGCGCAGGCGCTGTTCCCGCTGTGGGCGACGCACCCGGCCGCTGCCGGACTGCGCGTGCATCTCGCCAATGGCCTGTACGCCAACGCCACGCTCGATCGTCTGCTCGGCGGCTGGTCCGTCCGCAAGACCTCGTGACCCTTCACCGCCAGGACACCCCCATGCTGATGACCACCACCGACGCACCGTCCTTGTCTCACGAGCTGATCATCGCCGCCGCCGCCGCGCGTGCGGCGCGGGCCATTCCCCCGCTTTGGCCGCTCGCCTCGAGCGTGGCGGTCAACTCCTTCCTCGGCCAGACCGGCGAACCGCTGCCGATCGCGGCGGCGCGGCTGCGGCGCGCCGCCGGCATCGCCGTGACCCTGCCGCGCGCCTGGTATGCGGAGCGGCTGCAGTCCGGCGACATCGCCGAAGAGGATCTGCAGGCGGCCTGGCACAACGCGCCGGCGGCGCTGCGTCCGCCGACCGTGTCCGCGCTCAAACTCGCCGCCGATGCCATGCGCCCTGCCCCGCAGGCAATTCCGACCGTCGCCGACTTGGCCCGCGACGTTTCGGCGATCGACTGGCCGGGCATCGTCGACGAGCGCATCGGCCACTGGGCCGCCAGCTACTTCGATCAGGGCCAGGCGCTGTGGGTCGCCGGGCAGTCCGGCGGCGCCTACAACGCGTGGCGGCTGGTCGCGATGCACGATCTGACGCCGGAAATCGCCGGGCTCACCCGATTCGCGCAGCAGGTGGCGGACGCGCCAGCGACTGCCGAAGAGGCGATCGTCGAGGGCGTAGCCCGCCTCGGCCTCGCGCCAGACGCGCTGGAGGACTATTTCCACCGTCTGCTGACCACGCTGGGCGGCTGGAGCCAGGTTGCGCGGTATCGGCTCTGGCAAGCGGAGTTGAGCGGCGGAACCGATGCCTGCGTCACCGATCTGCTCGCCATCCGCATCAGCTGGGAAGCCGCCCTGCTGGGCAAGTTCGGTTCGGAGATCGCGCCCGAGTGGCGAAGCGCCGTCGCCGCTTACGCCACGCCGGTGGCAGCGACTTCGGACGACGTCGTCGACAGCATCCTGCAGGAAGCGGCCGAACGAGCTGCACAGCGGCGGCTCGGCAGCGTGCTTGCAGCCCCCGCCTCGGCCCCGGTCGCCCCCGACCGGATGACGTTGCAGATGGCCTTCTGCATCGACGTACGCTCGGAAGTGTTCCGCCGCGCGCTGGAAAGCCTGGATGCCGGCATCCAGACCCTGGGATTCGCCGGATTCTTCGGGCTGGGCATCGGCCATCGCCGGTTTGCCTCGGACGTGGTCGAGGCACGCCTTCCGGTGCTGCTGACGCCAGCGGTGCACACCTGCGCGGGAGCGGCCACGCCGTCATTGTCCGAGGCGGACCTCGCCGCGCGGATCGCGGCCCGCGCGAAGCGTGCCTGGGGACGCTTCAAGCTGGCCGCCATTTCCTCGTTCGCCTTCGTCGAGGCCACCGGCCCGATCTACGTCGCCAAGCTGCTGCGCGATGGCTTGGGACTGACGCGGCACTCGGCGCCGAACGATCCCGCGCCGCGCCCGGCCGAGGCGCTCGACCTCGACACGCGCCTGACCATGGCCACGCGCATCCTCACCGCGATGTCGCTCACCACTGGGTTCGCCCGACTTGTCGTGATCGCCGGCCACGGGGCAAACGTGGTCAACAATCCGCACGCCAGCGCCCTGCACTGCGGCGCCTGCGGCGGCTACTCGGGCGAAGTGAACGCGCGGCTGCTCGCCGCGCTGCTCAACGACCCCGAGGTGCGCGCCGGGCTTGCCGAGCGCGGCATCGCCATTCCCGCCGACACGCTGTTCGTCGGCGCCCTGCACGACACCACGACCGATGCGGTCACGCTCTACAGCGCCGACCATGCTTCGCCCGCGCATGCCGCCGACCTCGACCAGGCGGCGCGTTGGTTGCACGCCGCCGGCGCGCTGGCCCGAGGCGAGCGCGCGCTGCGCCTGCC
>NZ_AQOJ01000760.1:0-7982 GCF_000364685.1 Xanthomonas sp. SHU 166 | reverse complement strand
CACGAACCAGCCGGTGCGCCGCGCCAGTGCCGCGATCGCGCTGAGGGTGCGGTCGCGGCCGGCGCCGTAGACCAGGGTCGGCCGCAACACCGTCGCCGCCGCGCCGCGTTCGGCGGCCACCGCAAACACGATGGCTTCGGCCTCGCGCAGGCGCCGGGCGACGTCGCGTTCGGCGGCGTCCAGCGAGTCGCGCTTGACCTCCAGGCTGGTGGAGCCGAAGGCGACCACGCGCGAAGCGGCGACGGGGGCGCGCCGATACCAGTCGGCGAAAGCGTCCAGCGGCCCGCAACTGAACACCACCTCCGCCGCCACCGGTGGCGCCTGCAGCGCGCTGAGTTCGCCGGCATGCCAGTGCAGGCCGGGGTGCGCCGCGCGCGCCTGCCGGGAGTAGGCGTGCACCTCCCACCCGTCGGCCAGCAGGCGGCGCAGCAGGCGCTCGCCGATCTGGCCGCTGCCGCCGAACACCAGTGCGATGCGCGGTGGCGCGACGGTCGTCGGAGAAGCGGAGGCAGCGGCGAGCGAATCGGTCATCGGCACAGGATAGTGCGTGCGTCGCCGTTTGCGGCTGGAATCACGCGGCATCCGCACGCTGCACGGCATGCGACGGCCGGTGGAGGCGGACAAGGCGACGTGTGGCGCGGATACACGCAGCCGCCAACGATCGCCAAGCGCACCGACGACCTGGTACGGGCCGCACGCACCAGCACCCGGATGGAGAGCGACGCGCGATGCGCTGCAGAACGCGCTCACCCACGGCGATGCTTGCGCCACACGCCATGCACGCCGCATGGCGCGCATGGCGTGTGGCGCATCGCGCAGCGCCAGCGTTCGATCACTCCCCTCCCATCCGCGCTCGCAAGCGCATCACCTGCGCACCGCTACGCTGTCGGCATGACCGTGCACGCCTTCCGTTCCCGCGCCGGCCACCGCCGTGACGCGCCTGTTACACTCGGGCTCCTGCTCGCGAATCTCGCATTCCCTGCATGATCCCAGCCCTCGACCTCCTGCTGGCCTTGCCGTTTCTGATGGCGGCGGCCGTCGTCGCCCTGCGCCACCGCTCGCGCGCCACCCTGGCCTGGGCCGCGGCGCTGGCGCCGTTGGCGGGCCTGGTGGTGCTCGGCGCGCTGACGCCCACCGTGCTCGACGGCGGCATCGTCCGTGCCGACCACGCCTGGTTGCCGCAGATCGGCCTGCAGTTCTCGCTGCGCCTGGACGGCCTGGCCTGGATGTTCGCCGGCCTGGTGCTGGCGATCGGCGCGCTGGTGGTGATGTACGCGCACTACTACCTGAGTGCACGCGAGAACGCGGCGCGCTTCTATGCCTGCCTGCTGCTGTTCATGGGCGCGATGCTGGGCATGGTGATCGCCGGCAACCTGTTGCTGCTGATGGTGTTCTGGGAACTGACCAGCATCAGTTCGTTCCTGCTGATCGGCTTCTGGTCGCACCGCCAGGACGCGCGCGACGGCGCGCGCATGGCCCTGGTGATCACCGGCGGCGGTGGCCTGGCGCTGCTCGGCGGCGTGCTGCTGCTGGGACGCATCGTCGGCAGCTACCAGCTCGACGCGGTGCTCGCCGCCGGCGACGTGATCCGCGCCAGCCCGCTGTATCCGTGGGCGCTGGGGCTGATCCTGCTCGGCATCTTCACCAAGAGCGCGCAGTTCCCGTTCCATTTCTGGCTACCACACGCGATGGCCGCGCCCACCCCGGTGTCGGCGTACCTGCACTCGGCGACGATGGTGAAGGCCGGCGTGTTCCTGCTGGCGCGGCTGCATCCGGCGCTGGCCGGCAGCGACCTGTTCTTCTACACGGTCAGCGGCATCGGCGCGATCACCCTGCTCACCGGCGCCTGGTTCGCGATCTTCCAGCACGACCTCAAGGGCCTGCTGGCGTATTCGACGATCTCGCACCTGGGCCTGATCACCATGTTGTTCGGGCTGTCCACGCCGATGGCGGTGGTGGCCGGCGTGTTCCACATCCTCAACCACGCGGTGTTCAAGGCCTCGCTGTTCATGGCCGCCGGCATCATCGACCACGAAACCCATACCCGCGACATGCGCCGGCTCGGCAACCTGCGCCGCTGGATGCCGATCACCAGCGCGCTGGCGATCACCGCCTCGCTGTCGATGGCCGGCATCCCGCTGCTCAACGGCTTCCTGTCCAAGGAGATGTTCTTCGCCGAGGCGCTGGGCGCCGACGGCCCGGCGGCGATGCGCGTGTTCACCGCCACCTCGGCGCTGCTGGCCGGCGTGTTCGGCGTGGCCTACAGCCTGCGCTTCGTCTATGAGACCTTCTTCGGCCATGGCCCGCGTCGGCTGGAGACGATGCCGCACGAGCCGCCGCGCTGGATGAAGATTCCGGTGGAGATCCTGGTGCTGGTGTGCGTGGCGGTCGGCATCGTGCCGGCGCTGACCGTGGCGCCGGTGCTGCGCGCCGCCGCCGGCGCGATCCTGGGCAACGCCCTGCCCGACTACAGCCTGGCCGTCTGGCACGGCTGGAACGCGCCGCTGGCGATGAGCATCGCCGGCGTGGTCGGCGGCGTGGCGCTGTATTTCGGGCTGCGCCGGCTGACCGCGCTGTACACCGAGGTGCGCCGCTCGCTGGGCAAGCGCGTGTTCCACTGGCACGTGCAGACCCTGTTCGGCGTGGCCGCACGCTTCACCCGCCTGCTCGCCAACGGCCGCCTGCAACGCAGCCTGCGCTGGCTGGTGCTGGCCGCGGTGGTCGTCGTGGCCGCGCCGCTGCTGCGGGCGCCGCCGCTGTGGCAGCAGTGGCCGGCGCCGCAGGGCATGCCGTTGCTGGGTTGGGGCCTGTGGCTGCTGATCCTCAGTTGCGCGCTGTCCACGCTGTTCCTGTACCGGCAGCGGCTGCTGGCGGTGCTGGTGCTGGGCGGCAGCGGGCTGGGCGTGAGCCTGGTGTTCGTGTTCCTGTCGGCGCCGGACCTGGCGCTGACCCAGTTGCTGGTGGAGATGGTGACCCTGGTGCTGATGCTGCTGGGCATGAACTACCTGCCCAAGGCCTCGCCGCCGGAACCGCGGCGCTGGCGCCGCTGGCGCGATGCGGCCCTGGCGATCGTCGCCGGCGGCGGCATGGCGCTGCTGGCGTATTCGGTGATGACCCGGCCGGCGACGACGATGGCCGGCGAGCTGCTGCAGCGCGCGCTGCCGGAAGCCTACGGCCGCAACGTGGTCAACGTGATCCTGGTGGACTTCCGCGGCTTCGATACCTTCGGCGAGATCACCGTGTTCGGCATCGCCGCGCTGGTGGTGCATGCGCTGCTGCGGCGCGCGCGGATGGCGCCGGAGAAGGTGATGCCGGGGCCGCCGATCAAGCTGCCGGTGCCGGCCGACCTGGCGCAGCTGATGTTCCCGCTGACCCTGACCGTGTCGATCTTCCTGTTCCTGCGCGGCCACAACGCGCCCGGCGGCGGCTTCATCGCCGGGCTGGTGCTGGCGGTGCCGCTGCTGATGCAGTACGTGATCCAGGGCGCGGCCTCGGTGGAGTCGCGCTTCGGCTTCGACTACATCCGCTGCATCGGCCTGGGCCTGCTGCTGGCCACGTTCGGCGGCATGGCCTCGATGCTGTTCGGGGTGCCGTTCCTGACCAGCGGCCATCTGGATCTGCAGTTGCCGCTGATCGGCACGGTCCCGCTGGCCAGCGCGCTGGTCTTCGATACCGGCGTGTATCTGGTGGTGTTCGGCGGCACCATGCTGACGCTGTCGATGATGGGCACGATCAAGCCCTCGCGCACCCGCGATTCCCAGCGCGGGCAGATCGACCCGACGCGGCGTTCGCCCATCACCGGGGAGATGCACTGATGGAACTGGCACTGGCGAGCGCGATCGGCGTGCTGACCGCGGTGGGCGTGTACCTGCTGCTGCGCGCGCGCAGCTTCGACGTGATCCTGGGCATGACCGTGCTGTCCTACGCCACCAACCTGCTGATCTTCGCCGGCGGCCGGCTGGTGCAGGGCAAGGCGCCGGTGCTGCGCGACGGCATCGCCCCGACCCTGGCCGAGCACGCCGATCCGCTGCCGCAGGCGCTGGTGCTGACCGCGATCGTCATCGCCTTCGCGATGACCGCGGTGAGCATCGTGCTGGCGATGCGCAGCCGCGGCGACAACCACAGCGACCACGTCGATGCGCGCCCGGACCCCGACCCCGCCGACGGGGAGGCGCCATGACCCATCTGCTGATCCTGCCGATCCTGATCCCCTTGCTCGGCGCGGCGCTGTCGCTGTTCGCCGAGCACCGCCGCTACGGCCGCAAGGTGCGCCGCGCGGTGGCGTGGACCGCGATGACGGCGCTGGCCGCGGCGGTGCTGGCGCTGTGCGTGCAGGTGAGCGACGGCCAGGTCCATGCCTACCTGCTCGGCGACTGGCCCTCGCGGCTGGGCATCGTGCTGATGGCCGATCGCCTGTCGGCATGGATGCTGGCGACCACCACCCTGCTCGCCGGCGCCTGCCTGCTGCACGCCTGCGCCGGCTGGGACCGGCGCGCGCCGCATTTCCATGCGCTGTTCCAGTTCCAGCTGGTCGGCCTCAACGGCGCGTTCCTGACCGGCGACGTGTTCAACCTGTTCGTGTTCTTCGAGGTGATGCTGATCGCCTCCTACGGCCTGCTGCTCAGCGGCGGGCGCGGCCTGCGCCTGCGCGTGGGCTTCCACTACGTGGTGTTCAACGTCACCTCCTCCACCGTGTTCCTGATCGCGCTGGGCCTGCTGTACGCGCTGCTCGGTTCGTTGAACATGGCCGAGCTGTCGCAGCGCGTGGCGCAGGCGCCGCCGCAGAACGTGGCGCTGATCAAGGCCGCGTTCGGCCTGTTGCTGCTGGTGTTCTGCGCCAAGGCCGCGCTGCTGCCGCTGTACCTGTGGCTGCCGGAAACCTATGCGCGCGCGCCGGCGGCGGTGGCGGCGCTGTTCGTGATCATGACCAAGGTCGGCCTGTACGCGGTGCTGCGGGTGAGCACGCTGATCCTCGGCAGCCAGGCGCAGGCGCTGGACGGCTACGGCCGCGACTGGCTGCTGTGGCTGGGCCTGGCGACGCTGCTGCTGGCCGCGCTGGGCGTGCTGGCGGCGGTGCGCCTGCGGGTGCTGATCGGCTACCTGGTGATCGTGTCGGCGGCGACGCTGTTCGTGGCCTTCGCGCTGGACTCAGCCGGCACGCTCGGCGCCGGGCTGTATTACCTGGCGCACAGCAGCTTCGTCGCCGCGGCGCTGTTCATGATCGCCGACCTGATCCGGCGTCGCCGCGGCGGCGCCAGCGACCGCAAGGAGATCATCGCGCCGCTGCCGGGCAAGACCGTGCCCGGCGTGCTGTTCCTGATCGCGGCGATCTCGGTGGCCGGGCTGCCGCCGCTGTCAGGCTTCCTGGCCAAGGTGGCGATCCTGAGCGCGACGCCGGGCGGGCTGACCGCACCGGTGTGGGCCGCGGTGCTGCTCAGCAGCCTGATGGTGATCATGGGCCTGACCCGCGGCGGCGTGCGCCTGTTCTGGCGCGTGCCCGGCGACCAAAACACGGCCGAGGACGGCACCGTGGAATTGCCGCGCCCGGCGCCGCGCAAGGCGCCGGCACGGCCGCTGGAAACCGCCGCCACCGTGCTGCTGCTCGGCTACGGCGTGGCGATGACCGTGGCGGCCGGGCCGCTGCTGCGCTACAGCGAGGCCGCCGCCGCACAACTGCTGCGCCCGGCCGACTACACCACCCAGCTGCGCGGCACCGCGCCGATCCTGCGGGAGCCCTGACATGTCCGCCCGTCCCTGGTCGCGCCGCCTGTTCCCGTCCTGGCCGCTGAGCCTGACCGTCACCGCGTTCTGGCTGCTGATGAGCGACAGCTTCAGTCTCGGCCAGGTGCTGCTGGGCGCGGTGCTGGGCGTGGCGGTGCCGCTGTTCGCCGCGCGCCTGGACCGCGAGTTCGCGCGCATCGGCTCGCTGCGCCCGGTGCCGAAGATGCTGTGCGTGGCGGCCTGGGACATCGTGCGCTCCAACGTGGTGGTGGCGCTGCAGGTGCTCGGTCCGGAGAAACGCATCCACCCCGGCTTCATCTGGGTGCCGCTGGACATCGCCAACATCCACGGCATCGCCGCGCTGACCAGCATGATCACCCTGACCCCGGGAACGGTGTCGGCGGCGCTGTCGGACGACCGCAAGTACCTGCTGGTGCACGTGCTGCACCTGGACGATGCCGAGACCGTGATCCGGCAGATCAAGACGCGCTACGAAGCGCCGCTGATGGAGATCTTCCCATGACCAGCCACATGTTCATCGAGACCACGATCGTCGTGTGCATGCACGTGGTGGCGCTGGCGATGCTGCTGGCGCTGTGGCGGCTGCTGCGCGGGCCGACCGTGCCCGACCGCATCCTGGCGCTGGACACGCTGTCGGTGACCGCGATCGCCGAGCTGATGCTGTTCGGCATGTACCTGGATTCGCCGGTGTATTTCGAGGCGGCGCTGATCATCGCCATGCTCGGCTTCGGCAGCACCGTGGTGCTGAGCAAGTTCGTGCTGCGCCGGGACATCGTCGAATGATCGGCGTGCTGCAGGTCGGGCTGTCGCTGCTGCTGATCGTCGGCTGCTTCTTCATCCTGGTCGGGGCGCTGGGGCTGGTGAAGCTGTCGGACTTCTTCAAGCGCCTGCACGCGCCGACCAAGGCCAGCACCCTGGGCGTGGGCTGCGTGCTGCTGGCCTCGGTCGGCTACCACCTGTTCCTGGGCCAGGACCCACAGCCGCGCGAGTTGCTGATCACCGCATTCCTGTTCATCACCGCGCCGATCAGTGCGCACATGATGGCCAAGGCGGCGCTGTCGCTGATGCTGGAACAGCGCCCGCAGGTGCCGGGCAGCGACCACGCCGAGCAGGAAGGGCTGCCGCCGCCGGAGCAGCCGGAGGAGCGCTGAGCGCGCGGGTCTGCGCAGGAGCGGCTTTTCCGATTCCCGATTCCCCACTCTCGGCACTCACGCCAGCAACGCCAACTCCAGTCCCACCCACGCCAGGAACGCCACCAGCAGCACCGCGCCCTCGCCGCGACTCAACCGCATGTCGCCGCGCAGCATCGGGTACAGCACCGCCGCCAGCGCGATCGCTGCCGGCAGTTCCAGGCGCACGAACGAGGCCGGCAACGGCAGCGGCCGCAGCGACGCCATGCCGCCGATCACCACCAGCAGGTTGAACAGGCTCGAGCCCAGCACATGGCCGACCACCATGTCGCCCTGGCCCCGGCGCGCGGCGGCCACCGCGGCCGCGGCTTCCGGCAGCGCGGTGCCGATCGCCACCGGCAGCAGGCCGACCAGCAGCGGCGACAGGCCCCAGGCCGCACCCAGCCGCGGCGCGTGTTCCACCACCAGATTGGCGCCGGCGTTCAACAACACGAGGGCGATCAGCAGGCGCAGCAGATTCAGCACCAGCCCGGTGCGGGTCACCGCGTAGCCGGACACGCCAAGCTGGCGCGCGGCCGGTTCATGCCGCGCGCGCAGCAGCAGGAAGGCGACCACGCCGACGAAGGCCAGCAGCAGCGCCACGCCCTCAGCGCGCGAGATCGCGCCATCCAGGCCGAAGCCGATCAGCGCCAGCGTCGCCAGGGTCAGCAGCACCAGCAGTGGCGGCAGCAGGCGCGTGCGCAGCAGCAGCGGCGCCGCCAGCGCGGCCAGACCCAGGGTCAGGCCGAGATTGGCCAGGTTGCTGCCGATCGCGTTGCCCAACGCCAGGTCCTGCGCGCCGGCGGCGTAGGCGCGCGCGTTGACCGCCAGTTCCGGCAGCGAGGTGCCGAAGGCCACCAGCAGCAAGCCGGCCACGAACGGCGAGGCGCCGCAGCGCTGCGCCAGGCCGGAGGCCGCCTTCACGATCGAGTCCCCGCCCAGCGCCAGGAACGCCAGCCCCAACAGCACCAATCCGATCGCACCGGCCATCGCCGACTCCCTGCCCGCAAGATGCGGCGATTCTATGCGCAGCGCCGATGACGCCGCCGTGGTCGTGCCTGCCCGGCCATG
>NZ_AQOJ01000759.1:0-654 GCF_000364685.1 Xanthomonas sp. SHU 166 | reverse complement strand
GGCGCCACCGCCAGCGGCCTGCGCAGTTCCGCGCTGGGCGTGGGCAGCGTCGCCGCCGGCGCCGGTGCCACCGCCAACGGTGCCGGCAGCTCGGCGACCGGTGCGCGCAGCACCGCGATCGGCCTGCAGACCAATGCGATCGGCGAGAACGGCGTGGCGATGGGCTACAACAGCTTCGTCCGCAACAGCGGCAGCAACGGCGTCGCGCTCGGCGCCAATGCCGGCGTCTCGGCGGACAACGCGGTGGCGCTCGGTGCCGGCTCGCGGGTGTACGAGGCCGACACCGTGTCGCTGGGCAGCGGCAACGGCCGTGGCGGCCCGGCCACCCGGCGCATCGTCAACCTGACCGCCGGCAGCGTCGCCGCCGGCAGCACCGAGGCGATCAACGGCGGCCAGCTGTACCAGTCGCTGAGCAACATGGCAACTTTCCTGGGTGGCGGCGCCGGACTCGGCGCGCAGGGCCTGTTCGTGGCGCCCACGTACGTGATCCAGGGCGCCAGCTACAACAACGTCGGCGCGGCACTGGCGGCGCTGGACGGCAAGGTCAGCGAACTGGATGCGCGCACCGGCGGCAGCGGCATCGCGGCACGCAGCGCGCGCATGGTCGGCGCCAGTGCGGTGGCCGCGCAGGCCACCGAAGCGGCGCCTGCGGCG
>NZ_AQOJ01000758.1:0-7002 GCF_000364685.1 Xanthomonas sp. SHU 166 | reverse complement strand
TGGGCCTGGCGGCATCCGTGGGCGCAGCGCCTACGCGTCGGCTGGGAGTTGGCGCGCGCGCCGGCGCCGACGGCCCTGCACATGCCGGTCGAAGGCGTGGATCCCCGTCGCATCGCGGCCACCTTTGGCGCGCCGCGCGGCCGCGACCGCCAGCACGCCGGCGTGGACATCTTCGCCAGACGCGGCACGCCGGTGGTGTCGGCGACACGCGGCATCGTCGTGGCCATCGCCGACCGCGGCCTCGGCGGCCGCCAGGTCTGGGTGCTGGGCCCAGCCCGGCAGCGGCACTACTACGCGCACCTGCAGGCGTGGGCACCGGGGCTGCAGGTCGGCGACCTGGTGCAGCCCGGCGACCCGCTGGGCGCGGTGGGCGACAGCGGCAACGCGCGCGGCACGCCGCCGCACCTGCACTATGGCGTCTACGCCGAGGGCGGCGCCTATGATCCGCTGCCGCTGCTGCGCGCGGCACGCTGAACGGACGCACTGGAACAGAGCGTCGCGAGCGACAGGCTCGTGGTGCCGCTCGCGCGCGCCTATCTTGGAGGCACACCCCGCGTGCGCCACTGCCATGACTGCCTCCCAACGCTACCGCGTCACCGTCACCCCGATCCAGGACGACGGCCTGCCCTGCCAGGGCCGCTGCACCATCGAACTGGAGGCGCGCTGTCGGCAGGACTGGATGCGCCTGCTCGAGGCGGCACAGCGCCAGCCCGGACTGCGCGGCGACGAGCGCGCCGCACTGATCGTCGGTACGCAGTTGCTGCGCGGCCTGGGCGAGCGCAGCGAGGGAGAGGCGCGTGAACTGCTGGCGCCGCTGCAGCCGGCGCTGGACGCGCTACTGGCACGGCTGGCGCTGCCGGCCGCCTGAGCGACGACTCCCGCGCCGCCGGTTCCGCTAATCGCGCATTCACCGGCCACCGTTATGGTGAATTCCTCTCGTTCGCCCAGGGCTTCCCGATGATCTTCCGCAAGTTCACCCTGCGCGCTGCGGCGCTGCTGGCGCTCGCCACCGCCACCCAGGCCCAGGCCGAGCCGACCATCCAGGGCCACCAGGTCAGCGTCGGTGCCGCCGACGTGCAGCATTACCTGGACAGCAGCTTCCCGCAGACGCACAAGGCGTTGGGCGGGCTGCTCAAGATGACCGTCCGCGACCCGAAGCTGAGCCTGCCGCCGGGCGATCGCCTGAAGATGCAGTTCGACCTGAGCATGGCCACCGGCGGCGGCACGCCGACGCCACTGGGCCAGGTCCTGCTGACCAGCGCCCTGCGCTACGACCAGCAGAGCCAGAGCTTCCACCTGCAGTCCCCGACCATCGATGATTTCCGCCCGGCTGCCAATGGCGGCAAGCTCGACGCCAATACGCGTGAACTGCTCAATGCCTGGCTGGAGGACTACGCGCGCAAGGAGCCGATCTACAAGCTCGATCCGCGCCTGACCGCGATGCTGGGCGATGTGCAGATCCAGTCGGCCGGCGTGGAGAACGGTTCGCTGGTGGTGCGTTTCAACCAGGACATCGGCAAGCTGGTGCCGGCGGGCATGCTTCCAGCGCAGTAACCCACGCGACGTCCGGGGTGCGGCGGCAGCCGCCACCAGCAGCGCACACAGCAACGGCGGCCTCGGCCGCCGTTGCTGTTTCTGGCGGGCTCCCGCATCCGCCACCATCGCGGCGGCGCAGGAAAGGCGAATCGCCGGGGCTCAGCCCAGCGCCTTGGCCACCGCCTGCGCGAACGCCGGGATGTCGTCCGGCTTGCGGCTGGTGATCAGGTTGCCGTCCACCACCACCTCCTGATCCGCCCAACGCCCGCCGGCATTGGACAGGTCGGTCTTCAGCGACGGCCACGAGGTCACCTGGCGGTCGCGCACCAGCCCGCTCTCGGCCAGCAGCCACGGCCCGTGGCAGATCGCCGCCACCGGCTTGCCGGCGCTGGCGAAGGACTGGATGAAGGCGATCGCCGTCGGCTCGGTGCGCAGGCTGTCCGGGTTGATGACGCCGCCCGGCAGCACCAGCGCGTCGTAGTCGCCGGCCTGGGCCTGCTGCAGGCGCTTGTCCACCGGCACGCTATCGCCCCAGTCCTTCTTGTTCCAGCCGCGGATGCTGCTCGCGTCGCCCGGCGCGATCACGTCGACCTGGGCGCCCCAGGATTCGAGCAGACGCTTGGGTTCCTGCAGTTCCGACTGCTCGAAACCGTCGGTGGCCAGGACGGCCACCTGCTTGCCGGCAAGGGAAGGCATTGCGCTCATGGGACACTCCTCGAGTAGGGGAGCCCCACCGTAGAAACGCGCCGGTGGCAGTGCCGTGAACCGCGCGTCGGCGCGGCGTGCACGGCTGGACGCGACCTCAGCGCTTGGGCTGCAGCATGGTGCCGGTGCAGTTCTTGGCGCCGCAGCGGCATTCCCAGATCTTCTTCAGCCGCGGCGTGTGCCGCTCGGCCAGGGTGATGCCGTAGTTGTAGGTGAGTTCCTCGCCGGGCTTGATGTCGCGCAACGCCTCGATCACCACCTTGTCCTTGCGGCGGTCATCGCCCTCGGCCTCGACGATCACCGCCTCGCAGTTCGGCGCACAGCTGTGGTTGATCCAGCGCGCGTCGTTGCCCTCGTAGTTGGCGTCGATCACATAGTCGTCGCTGAGGGTGAACAGGAAGGTGTGCCCGGTCTCGACGTCGCCGGCCTCGTCGCGGTCGACCTCGGCGTGGCTGCGGCGGCGGCCCTTGTACTCGATGACCCGCTCGCCTTTCTTGAGCGGCAGCACGGCGAACACGCCGTTGCCATGGATGCGGGACTTGCGGGCGGCGATCTTGCGGGGCATGCGGCGATCCGGACAGGAAAGCCTAGATTCTGGCGCACATCGCCCGCGATCCCAAGTCTGCGCGTGCCGGCCCGCCGACCGCGCCCCCGCTCCGGACCGATCGTACCGATCGAAATAAGAGATGAATGGCCCAGTTGGACGCTGCGGCGCAAAAGCGTACAATTTCGGTCCGCATTGAAATCCACCGCGTCGCCATGCTCCGCGTCACCAAGCTCACCGATTACGCCACCGTCGTGCTGACCGTGCTCGCCGCGCGTCCGAACGAAGTGTTGAGCGCGACCGAACTGGCCGAACAGGCCGGGCTGGAGCCGCCGACGGTCAGCAAGCTGCTCAAGCCGCTGGCCCAGGCCGGCCTGGTCGAGGGCCTGCGCGGCGTGCGCGGCGGCTACCGGCTGGCGCGGCCGGCCGACGCCATCACCCTGATCCAGATCGTCGAGGCGATGGAAGGCCCGCTGGCGATCACCGAATGCAGCCACCACGGCAGCCAGTGCAGCATCGCCCAGACCTGCGGCGTGCGTTCCAACTGGCGGTTGATCAACGACGTGGTCGCCGATGCGCTGCGCGGCGTGACCCTGGCGCAGATGCTTCACCCCCTCCCCCCCTCCGGCGATCCGAAACGGCGTCCCATCGCCGTGCGGTTCGCGACCACCTGACCTGTAGGCAGCCCCATGGCCACCGAAAACGCTGAAATCCTGGAACGGCTGGGACGTCGCTACGACGCCGGCTTCGTCACCGACATCGAATCCGATTCGTTCCTGCCCGGTCTGAACGAGGACGTCGTGCGCGCCCTGTCCGTGAAGAAGGACGAGCCGGAATGGATGACCGACTGGCGCCTGGCCGCCTACCGGCACTGGTTGAAGATGCCGATGCCGCACTGGGCCAAGCTGGACATCGCGCCGATCGACTTCCAGGCGCTGAGCTACTACTCCGCGCCCAAGGGTCCGAAGTACGCCTCGCTGGACGAGGTGCCGAAGGAGCTGCTGGACACCTACGACAAGCTGGGCGTGCCGCTGCACGAGCGCGCCAAGCTCGCCGGCGTGGCCGTGGACGCAGTGTTCGACTCCGTTTCGGTCGGCACCACCTTCCGCAAGGAACTGGCCGAGAAGGGCGTGATCTTCTGCTCGATGTCCGAGGCGATCAAGGAACACCCGGAGCTGGTCAGGCAGTACCTGGGCAGCGTGGTGCCGGTCGGCGACAACTTCTTCGCCGCGCTCAACTCGGCGGTGTTCTCCGACGGTAGCTTCGTGTTCATCCCCAAGGGCGTGCGCTGCCCGATGGAGCTGAGCACCTATTTCCGCATCAACGCCGGCCACACCGGCCAGTTCGAGCGCACCCTGATCGTGTGCGAGGACAAGGCCTACGTGTCCTACCTGGAAGGCTGCACCGCGCCGATGCGCGACGAGAACCAGCTGCACGCGGCGGTGGTCGAGCTGGTGGCGCTGGAAGACGCGGAGATCAAGTACTCCACCGTGCAGAACTGGTACCCGGGCGACGAGGAAGGCCGCGGCGGCATCTACAACTTCGTGACCAAGCGCGGCGAGTGCCGCGGCGCGCGCAGCAAGATCACCTGGACCCAGGTCGAGACCGGCTCGGCGATCACCTGGAAGTACCCGTCCTGCGTGCTGCTGGGCGACGACTCGGTGGGCGAGTTCCACTCGGTGGCGCTGACCCATCACCGCCAGCAGGCCGACACCGGCACCAAGATGATCCACGTCGGCAAGCGCACCAAGAGCAAGATCGTCAGCAAGGGCATCAGCGCCGGCCGCGGGCAGAACACCTACCGCGGCCTGGTCAAGGTGGAGCGCAGTGCCGAGGGCGCGCGCAACTACACCCAGTGCGACTCGCTGCTGATCGGCAAACAGTGCGGCGCGCATACCTTCCCGTACATCGAGGTCAAGCATCCGACCGCGACCGTCGAGCACGAGGCCACCACCTCCAAGATCAGCGACGACCAACTGTTCTACTGTCGTGCCCGCGGCATCGACCAGGAAAACGCGGTGTCGATGATCGTCGATGGCTTCTGCAAGCAGGTGTTCCGCGAACTGCCGATGGAGTTTGCGGTGGAAGCCAAGAAGCTGCTGGAAGTCTCGCTCGAAGGCTCGGTGGGCTAGCGCCCTTCCCTTCTCCCCTCTGGGAGAAGGTGGCGCGAAGCGCCGGATGAGGGTACGTGCGCAGCCTCGCACACCCAAACCCGCGAGATGCTTCGCACCGCTCCCTCACCCCAACCCCTCTCCCGGTGGGAGAGGGGCTACACCAAAGAATTCTGACGGACCATCCCATGCTCACCATAGAAAACCTCCACGCCTCCGTCGCCGGCAAGGACATCCTCAAGGGCCTGTCGCTGCAGGTGAAGCCGGGCGAAGTGCACGCCATCATGGGCCCCAACGGCGCCGGCAAGTCCACCCTGGGCAACGTGCTGGCCGGCCGCG
Source organism: Xanthomonas sp. SHU 166 (assembly GCF_000364685.1). Classification (NCBI taxonomy): domain Bacteria; kingdom Pseudomonadati; phylum Pseudomonadota; class Gammaproteobacteria; order Lysobacterales; family Lysobacteraceae; genus Xanthomonas; species Xanthomonas sp. SHU 166. Next base: position 1,767 of record NZ_AQOJ01000758.1, on the reverse strand, counting down.
ACGGCTATGAAGTCACCAACGGCAGCGTGCGCTTCGACGATGCCGACCTGCTCGAACTGGAACCGGAGGAGCGCGCCGCTGCCGGCCTGTTCCTGGCCTTCCAGTACCCGGTGGAAATCCCCGGCGTGAACAACACCTATTTCCTGCGCGCCGCGCTCAACGCGCAGCGCAAGGCGCGTGGCGAGGCCGAGCTGGATTCGATGCAGTTCCTCAAGCTGGTCCGGCAGAAGCTGGCGGTGCTGCACCTGAAGGACGAACTGCTGCACCGCGGCGTCAACGAGGGCTTCTCCGGCGGCGAGAAGAAGCGCAACGAGATCTTTCAGCTGGCGGTACTGGAGCCGAAGCTGGCGATCCTCGACGAGACCGACAGCGGCCTGGACATCGACGCGCTCAAGACCGTGGCCGAAGGCGTCAACGCGCTGCGCTCGCCGGAGCGCGCGTTCGTGGTGATCACCCACTACCAGCGCCTGCTCGACTACATCAAGCCGGACGTGGTGCATGTGCTGGCCGACGGCCGCATCGTGCAGACCGGCGGCCCCGAGCTGGCGCTGGAGTTGGAAGCGCACGGCTATGCCTGGCTGAAGGAGCGCGTGGCGCCCGAGGCGGCAGTGCAATGAGCGCCCTGCTCGACTCGCTGGCCGCCGCGTTCCACGGCGATGCCGCACGCCGCGCGCCGCTGGAGCAGGCGCTGCGCGACGGCCTGCCCGGCACGCGCAGCGAAGCCTGGAAGTACACCTCGCTGCGCGCACTGGAACGGCGCAGCTTCGCGCCTGCACCGCAGAACGCGCCGGCGGTGGACGCGGCCTTGCTCGACGGTATCCCGGCGCCGCGCCTGGTGTTCGTCAACGGCCGCGCCAGCGATGCGCTGTCGGATCTGAGCGGCCTGCCGGCCGGGGTGGAGCTGCAGCGGCTGTCGACCATCCTGCGCAGCGGCGACGATGCCATGCGCTTCCTCGGCCGCCGCTTCGAACGCAGCGACGAAGTGTTCGCCCAGCTCAACGCCGCCCTCGCCGACGAAGGCTGCGTGCTGCGGGTGGACGCCGGCGTGCGCGTGGAGCAGCCGCTGCACCTGGTCTTCGTCTCCACCGCCGCCGAGGCCGACCTGGCCTGGCACCACCGCCACCTGATCGAACTGCGCCAGGACGCGACGCTGGCGCTGGTCGAGCATCACCTGCATGCCGGCGATGCCGCGCACCTGAGCAACAGCCTGGCGCACGTGCACCTGGCCGCCGGCGCGCAACTGAGCCACGCCCGCGTGCAGGACGAGGCGGCCGGCGTCACCGCGCTGCTGCGTACCGATGCGGTGCTGGCGCGCGACGCGCAGTACCGGCGTGTGGACCTGGAACTGGGCGGCGCGCTGGCCCGGCACGAACTCAACGTGCGCCTGGAGGGCGACAACGCCAAGCTCGTCGCCAACGGCGTGCTGCTCGGCAACGGCCGGCGCCAGCTCGACACCCGCCTGGGCATCGAGCACATCGCCCGCGACACCGCCTGCGAGCTGCTGTGGCGCGGTGTCGCCACCGGGCGCAGCCGCGTGGCCTTCCATGGCGGCATCCGCATCCGCCACGGCGCCGACGGTACCGACGCGGCGCTGTCGAACAAGAACCTGCTGCTGTCCGCCGACGCCGAAATCGACACCCAGCCAGTGCTGGTGATCGATGCCGACGAGGTCAAGGCCGCGCACGGCGCCACCGTCGGCCAGCTCGATGCCAATGCGCTGTTCTACCTGCGCTCGCGCGGGCTGCCGCAGGAACGCGCGCAGCAACT
>NZ_AQOJ01000757.1:0-3406 GCF_000364685.1 Xanthomonas sp. SHU 166 | reverse complement strand
CGCCGCGTTCTGCCGCGAGCCGGTCGGCACGCTGGCGCCGGCGCTGGGCGAAGGCCTGCTGGCACGGCTGGAGCGGGCGCTGAGCGCCGCAGGCGTGGCATGAACGGGCCCGCCGCGCACAGCGCCACGCCGCAGGCGCCGGACTGGGATGCGGTCCGCCGCGACTTCCCGCTGCTGATGCGGGAAGTGCACGGCAAGCCGCTGGTGTACTTCGACAACGCCAACACCGGGCAAAAGCCGCTGCAGGTGATCGCGGCGACCGATGCGTTCTATCGCCGCCACAACGCCAACGTCAGTCGCGCGGTGCACGCGCTCGGCAGCGAGGCGACCGAGGCCTACGAAGGCGCACGGACCCGGCTGGCGCGCTTCCTCAACGTGCGCGCCGACGAACTGGTGCTGTGCAGCGGCGCCACCTTCGCGCTGAACCTGGTGGCGTACTCGTGGGCACTGCCGCGGCTGCGCGCCGGCGACACCATCCTGGTGTCGCGCATGGAGCACCACGCCAACATCGTGCCCTGGCAACTGGTCGCGCAGCGCACCGGCGCCACGGTGAAGGTCGCCGAGATCACCGCCGACGGCGCGCTGGACCTGGACGCGCTGCGCGCGGCGATGACCGCCGACGTCAAGCTGCTGGCCCTGGCGCACGTCTCCAACGTGCTGGGCACGGTCAACCCGGTGCGCGAGATCTGCCGCGAGGCGCGCAAGCGCGGCATCGTCAGCGTCATCGACGGCTCGCAGGCTGCGCCGCACCGGCCGCTGGACGTGGCCGCGATCGGCTGCGACTTCTACGCCATCACCGGCCACAAGATGTGCGGCCCGACCGGCACCGGCGCGTTGTGGGCGCGGCGCGAGCACCTGCAGGCGATGCCGCCGTTCCTGGGCGGCGGCGAGATGATCAAGGAAGTCAGCTTCGACGGCACCGTGTTCAACGACCCGCCGCACAAGTTCGAGGCCGGCACCCCCAACATCGCCGGTTTCGTCGGCCTCGGCGCGGCGGTGGACTATCTGCAGGGGATCGGGCTGCAGCACGTGGAAGCGCGCGAGAGCGAACTGCTCGCGCACCTCACCGAGGAACTGCAGCGGATCGACGGCCTGCGCCTGTTCGGCACCGCGCCGGGCAAGGCCGCGGTGGTCTCGTTCCTGATCGAGGGCGCGCACGCCCACGACCTGGCCACCCTGCTCGACCTGGAAGGCGTGGCCGTGCGCTCCGGCCAGCACTGCGCGCACCCCCTGCTGCAGTTCTACGGCGTCGCCGCCACCTGCCGCGCCTCGCTGGCGTTCTACAACACGCACGCCGAGATCGAGCGTTTCGTGGCGGCGTTGCGGAAGGTGCGGGCGCTGTTGGGGTGATTGAAGCTGAGAATCGGGAGCAGGGAATCGGGAATCGGCAAAGCGCTCCACGTACGGACTGTGCCTAGCGGGCAAAACGTGTCCTCGCCTCCTTGAGAGCGCGCATTTCGATTCCCGATTCACCATTCCCCATTCCCGGCGGCACGCCCTAGAATCGGCCCATGCACACCCTCACCTTCCGCACCGCCACCGTCGACGATCTCGACGCCATCGCCGCCCTGGTCACCTCGGCCTATCGCGGCGACAGCAGCCGCGTCGGCTGGACCACCGAAGCCGACCTGCTCGACGGCAACCGCATCGACCGCGAGGTGCTGCGCGCCGACATCCTGCGCCCGCGCAGCCTGGTGTTGCTGGCCGAGCGCGATGGCGAATTGATCGCCTGCGCGCATGTCGCCGACGAGGACGGCGCCGGCTATTTCGGCATGTTCTCGGTGCAGCCGCAGGCGCAGGGCAGCGGCCTGGGCAAGACCGTGCTGGCCGAGGCCGAACGCATCGCCTGGCAGGAATGGCGGTTGCCGCTGATGCGGATGACCGTGATCGATCTGCGCGAGGAACTCATCGCCTTCTACGAGCGCCGCGGCTATCGCCGTACCGGCATCAAGAAGCCGTTTCCGTACGGCGATGCGCGCTTCGGCCTGCCCCGCCGCGACGACCTGCGTTTCGAGGTGCTGGAAAAGCCGCTGGGCGGTGCCGCATGAGCGAGACCTGGACCTTCGTCTGCGCCGACGGCGAACTGGCGCCCGGCGAAATGAAGACGGTGTGGGACGAAGTGACCGACACGCCGATCGTGGTGTTCAACTTCGATGGTCAGTTCTATGCGCTGGAAGACCGCTGCAGCCACGAGGACTACGAGCTGTCCCCCGGCACCTTCGACCCTGCTGCCGGCAGCATCGAATGCGTGCTGCACGGCGCCCGCTTCGACGTGCGCGACGGCCGCGCCCTGTGCGCGCCGGCCTACGGCCCGGTGCCGAAGTTCCCGGTGAAGTCCGAACACGGCGGGCTGTGGACGCGCGACGACCGCGGTTGAGGCCACGCGTCTTCGTCGCGAACCGGCGCTAACCGCGTCCTTCGTCATCTCTGCAGCGCCGCTCACGGCGATCGCCACATCAAGCTCCCTTACCTGCAGCAAGCGCAACGCTTGCTGGCACGTTGCGCGTGCGCGTCCGCAAGGCGGTAACCGGATGGAAAGACCATCTCGATCAATCCGATTCAAGATCCCGATTTCTCGGCCGCTAAGGGGAGACCATGTAGACGAATATGCAACTTCGTCACGATTACGTGAAATATCCATTGCATTTCGTATCGGTTAGTTACGCGACACCCCTGGTACTCCCATCCCCCTTGCTAGGACCAGAGCATGACCGCTCTTCTGCACCGCTTTAACGTCTCCAGACGCCTCTCCATCGCGTTCGGCCTGCTCATCCTGCTGTCCTGCGGGCTGGTGGTCGGCGGCCTGGTCACCCTTTCGCAGGCGCGCAGCCAGTTGGACACCGTCGCCCGCCGCACCGTGTCCAGCATCGTCTATACCAACGAAATGCTCGATGCCAGTTCGGACATCGGCATCCAGTTGCGCAACATCGTGCTGCCGACCACGCAGGAAGAGAACATCGCCTTCGCCAAGATCATGGTGACGGAACTGCGCCGTTATCGCGAATACTGCACCAAGCTGTTCGCCATCCCCGCCACCAGCGCGCGCGATCGCGCCTTGCGCGAGCAGATGAACCGGACCTACGCGCAGGCGAGCGAGGTCAACCAGCAAGTGCTGGAACTGGGCCTGACCTACAAGTCCGACGACGCGACGAAGGTGCTGCTGCAGCAGGCCGCGCCGGCGACTCAACGTTGGCGCGAGGCGATTAGCGCCTACGCCAGCTGGCAACGCAACAACGGTGAACAGGCCTACGCCGATGCGACCGCGGTGATGGCGCGCGGCCGCTTCCTGCTGATCGCCGGCGGCCTGGCCGTGGTGTTGGTCAGCAGCCTGCTGGCCTGGCTGATCACCCGCAGCCTGACCGTGCCGCTGGCCCGCGCCACCCGCGCCGCCGAAGCCATCGCCGAG
>NZ_AQOJ01000756.1:0-1221 GCF_000364685.1 Xanthomonas sp. SHU 166 | reverse complement strand
GCCGCCTGGACAACGACGTGGCCACCGACGCGCGCGACGAGCCCGGCCGCCTTTTGGTCGCGATGGGCCGCATGCAGACCCAGTTGCAGCGCTTCTCCCGCGAAACCGCCTTGATGATTGAGCTGCATGCCGACAAGGACATCAGCCACCGCATGCCGCAGGACTTCCCCGGCGTGTACGGCGAACTGAGCAAGGGCATCAACACCATGATGTTCGAGCACCTGGACGCCATCGTCGAGGCGGTCGAGATCCTCAACGAATACGCCAACGGCGATCTGCGCCGCGATGCGCGCCGGCTGCCCGGCAGCCGTGCGGTGCTGCACGAGTCGATGGATGCGGCCAAGGCCAGCCTGCTGGCGATCAACACCGAGATCAAGCGCCTGGCCGCGGCGGCCGCCGCCGGCGACTTCAGTGCCCGCGGCGATGCGGCCAGTTTCCAGCACGACTTCCGGCTGATGGTGCAGGACCTCAACGCGATGATGGAGGTCAGCGACGTCAATCTGGGCAAGCTGTCGGCGTTGCTGCAGTCCATCGCTGCCGGCGACCTCACCACCCGCATGCATGGCGACTTCCACGGCGTGTTCGCACGGATGCGCGAGGACGCCAACGCCACCACCGACCAGTTGACCGGCATCGTCGCGCGCATCCAGACCGCGGCCAGCAGCATCAGCGCGGCCGCCGGCGAGATCGCCAGCGGCAACGACGACCTGTCGCGCCGCACCGAGCAGCAGGCGGCCAGCCTGGAGGAAACCGCGGCCTCGATGGAAGAGTTGACCTCGACCGTGCGCCAGAACGCCGAACACGCCCGCCAGGCCAACCAGTTGGCGGTCGGTGCGGCCTCGGTGGCCTCGCAGGGCGGCATGGTGGTGGGCCAGGTGGTCGAAACCATGAGCGGCATCGAGGCCTCGTCGAAGAAAATCGCCGACATCATCTCGGTTCGACGGCATCGCCTTCCAGACCAACATCCTGGCACTCAACGCCGCGGTCGAAGCCGCCCGCGCCGGCGACCAGGGCCGCGGCTTCGCGGTCGTCGCCACCGAAGTCAGGACCCTGGCGCAGCGCTCGGCCAACGCCGCCAAGGAGATCAAGACGCTGATCGACGAGTCGGTCGGCCGTGTTGCCGAGGGATCTGCCCTGGTCGACCAGGCCGGCAAGACCATGCAGGAGATCGTGGGCTCGGTGCAGCGGGTGACCGACATCATGGGCGAGATCTCGGCGGCG
>NZ_AQOJ01000755.1:0-3036 GCF_000364685.1 Xanthomonas sp. SHU 166 | reverse complement strand
TCAACCAGACCGTCACCCAGATGGACGAGGCCACCCAGCAGAATGCGGCACTGGTGGAGGAAGCCACGGCGGCGGCGCGCTCGATGGAAGACCAGGCCGGCCAACTCACCCAGGCGGTGGCGCTGTTCAAGATCGACACCCGCAGTACCGCGACGCGCAGCGCAGCAGCGCCACGCACGCGCGCGGCCGACGTGCTCGACCCCGCGGCCTGAGTCGCCTCGGCACGGCGGGCGATGCGCCTTCCCGGCGCGTCACCCGCCGCGCGCTGGCGCCCACACCTGGCGGCGCCGGAGCCGGCTGCGGCACACTGTGCGCCTCCCCCTTGCGAGCGCGCCCATGAAGATCGTCGAAGTCCGCCACCCGCTGGTACAGCACAAGATCGGCCTGTTGCGCGACGCGGCGCTGAGCACCAAGGGCTTCCGCGAACTGGTCACCGAGCTGGGCACCCTGCTCGGCTACGAGGCCACCGCCGACCTGGAGACCGAGACCCACACCATGGAGGGTTGGGCCGGCCCGACCCAGGTGCAGCGCATCGCCGGCGCCAAGATCACCCTGGTGCCGATCCTGCGTGCCGGGCTGGGCATGCTGCCCGGCGTGCTGGCGCTGATTCCCGCGGCGCGGGTCAGCGTGGTCGGCCTGCAGCGCGACGAGGAGACGCTGCAGCCGGTGCCCTATTTCGAACGTCTCACCGGACGACTGGAGGAGCGCGACGCGCTGATCCTGGATCCGATGCTGGCCACCGGCGGCACCCTCATCGCCACCGTGGACATGCTCAAGCGCGCCGGTGCGCGGCGGATCAAGGGCATCTTCCTGGTCGCCGCGCCGGAAGGCCTGCAGGCCCTGGAAGCGGCGCACCCGGACGTGGAGGTGTACACCGCCGCCATCGACGACCATCTCAACGAGAAGGGCTACATCCTGCCAGGTCTGGGCGACGCCGGCGACCGCATCTTCGGCACCCGTCTGGGCTGAGCGGCGCCACGGCGCCGGTGGTGGATCAGCGCTGCAGCACCTGCAGCGCGGCGCTCACATACACCAGCGGCGCATTCCAGTTGATCGCCACTTCGTTGGTGGCGTAGCTGCATTCCTTGTCCAGGTACGACAGCGCCGGCAGCGACGACGTGTAGGCGTGCTTGCACGCGTCGGCGTCCTGCTGCCCCGGCTGCGGACCGCCCACCAGCCATCCCGGCACCGGCGTGGCGACGCCGTCGGCGATGGAGATGCGATGGTGGATGTGCATCGGCGAGCGCGCGCCGATGCCGGTGACGAAGGACATGCCCAGCGGGTTGCGGCCGAGCACGTAGTCCAGCTGCGACTGCGCGGCCTGCAGGTATTCGGGCTTGTGCTGCAACTGGTAGGCCTGCAGCAGCATCATCGCCTGGTTCATCGCGGTGGCGTTGCTGCCCCAGTGGAAATCGGCGTCGCGCATGGTCACCCGCCAGGCCGAGCCCTGCCACACCTGCACCAGGTGATCGGCCAGGCCCTCGATCTCGTCGGCGATCCGCGCCTGGTCGGCACGCGGGGTCAGCCGCGCACGGTGCTGCGCCAGCGACATCCACGCCAGCCCGCCGACCTGGCGCCAGTCGGGCACGCTGGCCGGCACCTTGCGTGCCATCGCCGCATCGTAGAAGGCGTCGTCGGCGGTAGCCAGATACAACTCGGTCGCGGCCCAGGCGAACTCGTCGTCGAACCGGGTGTCCTCGTAGGCGCCGGTATGCACGTCGGCCGGTTGCGTGTAGGCCACGTCCGGATGCGCCTGCGCCCAGGCCCACGCGCGCCGCGACGCCTCCAGCATGCGCGTGGAGATGCCGCCGAACTGCGCATCGTACGGCGCGTAAATGCGGCTGGCCTGGGCCATCACCGCGGCGAAGTCGAGCGTGGCCGCGGTGCTCTTCTGCACCACGTAGCGCGGCGCGCGCGCCTGGTCCGGCATCTGCATGCCGGCGAAGTCCAGGTTGGTCAGCTTGTGGTACACGCCGCCGTCGTGCGGGTCCTGCATCGCCAGCAGCCACTGCAGGTTCCAGTCGACCTCGCGCAGGATGTCCGGCACGTCGCCGCCGCTGTCGGGAATGCCTTCCGGGTGCGTGCTGAAGTAGGTGGGGAACTGCTCGTAGGCGGCCAGCAGGGTATAGACGGTGATGCCGGAGCTGACCACGTACTTGTTGTAGTCGCCGGCGTCGTACCAGCCCTTGGGCGCGGCGATCACGGTGCCGGCCGGGCGCTCGGGCGAGGCCGCCGAGGCATGCACCAGCACGTGGTCGTCGGGATGGCCGGCAGCGCGCGCGTGGCGGCCGGCGTAAGTGCCGTCCAGCGCGGTGCTGGCGCGGTTGTAGTAGTAGGCCTTGAGCGCGGCGCGCGACAGCGCGTTGTAGGCGTCTTCGCCGATGGCGAAGCTGTCCGAGGGCGGCAGGCCGTTGACCTGCAGGCGGTAGCGGCCCGGCGTGCGCAACGCGGAGAAATCGGCGATGCGCACGGTCTGCTGCGCCGGCGGCCACGCCGCGGCGGCGCCGAGAGTGCCGCGCAGCACCACCTCGTCGCTGTCCGCGCGCACAATTGAGAACGCGTCGCCATGCCCATCCGGCACCACCGCCAGCTTGCTCGCGGCAGGCAGGAAACCGACCTGGTTCAGGCGGATCGGCGACGGCACGGTGGTGTCGGCATGCGAGGTGCAGCCGCCCAGCAACAGGCAGGCGAGGAACAGGCAGGACAGGGCATGGGGCAGCTTCATGCGCCGATACTGGCCGGCCATGATGACGGCTGCAAGCGCCACGTTGCGGACGCGCTGGCAGCGGTTCAAGACGCGGCGTTGGACGGCCGCATGCTGCGTTTCTGACAGCGCCGTCAGTGAGGCGTCAGCGTGGGGTCGCCATGCGGCGCCTACGGTGACGGCCTGTCCCCGCTGCCGGCGCCGCCCCGTGACCGCCCTGCCCCCACCGCCCGTTTCCCGCCGCCTGGCGCCGCTCGCGCCGCTGCTGAGTGCGTTGCTGCTCGGCGGCTGCATGGCCGGCCCGGACTACGTGCGCCCGGCGCCGCCGGCCG
>NZ_AQOJ01000754.1:0-851 GCF_000364685.1 Xanthomonas sp. SHU 166 | reverse complement strand
CGGCAGTTGCGCGGGCGGCGGCGTGGTGTCGAGGGCGACCGCACCGGCGCCGGCAGCGGCCTGCAAGGCGTCGAGGTCGCGCAGCATCGGCGCCAAGGCGGTGCGTTCGTGCTGCGGGAAGGCGCCGGTGGCGATCCACAGCGCGTGTTCGGCGCGGGTCAGGCCGACGTAGAGCAGGCGCGCGTCCTCGGCGCGCTGTTCCTGTTTCCACGCGGCCTCAGCGGTGTCCCAGGCCGGGTCGGATTCGCCGCCGCTGCGGCCGGTGTTCCACTGCAACTGGCGCCCGCCCTGCGGCGCCGGCACCACGCAGTGGCGCCCGGGGCTGCGCTCGCTGCGGCCGATGCCGGCGTACGGCAGGAACACCAGCGGATACTCCAGGCCCTTGCTCTTGTGCAGGGTGACGATCTGCACGCGGCGCGCATCCGATTCCAGCCGCAGTTGCTGCGCCTCGTCGCTGTCGTCGGCATTGGCGATGCGCCGCGCCAGCCAGTCGACCAGGCCATGTGGGCCGAGTGCGCGGGTGTCGGCTTCCTGCAGCAGTTCGGCCAGTTGCAGGTAGTTGGTGAGGCGGCGCTCGCCATCGACCAATGCCAGCAGGCGCTGCCCGTGCGCGGCGCCGAGGTCGCCGATCAACGCCAGCGGGCCGCCGCGCTGCCAGCGCTCGCGCCAGTCCAGCGCCTGTTGCTGCCAACGGCGGTGGCGCTCGCCGTCGTGGTCGAGCGCGGCGATGGCCGCGGCGTCCTCGCCGATCAGCACGGTGGCCAGTGCCGCGCGCAAACGGCCGTCGTCGCCGGGATCGAGCAGCGCCTGCAGCAGGGCCAACAGCTCCAGCGCCTCGTCGGTGGCGAACA
>NZ_AQOJ01000753.1:0-841 GCF_000364685.1 Xanthomonas sp. SHU 166 | reverse complement strand
TGGCTGATCACCCGCAGCCTGACCGTGCCGCTGAATCGCGCCACCCGTGCCGCCGAGGCCATCGCAGCCGGCCGCCTGGACAACGACGTGGCCACCGACGCGCGTGACGAACCCGGCCGCCTGCTGCTGGCGATGGGTGGGATGCAGACGCAGTTGCAGCGCTTCTCCCGCGAAACCGCGTTGATGATCGAGCTGCACGCCGACAAGGACATCAGCCACCGCATGCCGCAGGACTTCCCCGGCGTGTACGGCGAACTGAGCAAGGGCATCAACACCATGATGTTCGAGCACCTGGACGCCATCGTCGAGGCGGTCGAGATCCTCAACGAATACGCCAACGGCGATCTGCGCCGCGATGCGCGCCGGCTGCCCGGCAGCCGTGCGGTGCTGCACGAGTCGATGGACGCGGCCAAGGCCAGCCTGCTGGCGATCAACACCGAGATCAAGCGTCTGGCCGCCGCGGCGGCGGCCGGCGACTTCAGCGCCCGCGGCGATGCGGCCAGTTTCCAGCACGACTTCCGGCTGATGGTGCAGGACCTCAACGCGATGATGGAGGTCAGCGACCGCAACCTGGGCAAGCTGTCCGCCCTGCTGCAGGCGATCGCCGCCGGCGACCTCACCGCACGCATGCATGGCGACTTCCACGGTGTGTTCGCGCGGATGCGCGACGACGCCAACGCCACCGCCGACCAGTTGACCGGCATCGTCGGCCGCATCCAGACCGCCGCGGTCAGCATCAATGCCGCCGCCAGCGAAATCGCCACCGGCAACGACGACCTGTCGCGCCGCACCGAGCAGCAGGCCGCCAGTCTGGAAGAAACCGCCGCGTCGATGGAGGAAT
>NZ_AQOJ01000752.1:0-3599 GCF_000364685.1 Xanthomonas sp. SHU 166 | reverse complement strand
CCTCCACGGTCAAGCAGAACGCCGAGCACGCGCGCCAGGCCAACCAGCTCGCCAGCGGCGCGGCGTCGGTCGCGTCCCAGGGCGGTGCAGTGGTCGGTCAGGTGGTCGAGACCATGAGCGGGATCGAGGCCTCGTCGAAGAAGATCGCCGACATCATCGGCGTGAGACGGCATCGCCTTCCAGACCAACATCCTGGCGCTCAACGCCGCGGTGGAAGCGGCGCGTGCCGGCGAGCAGGGCCGCGGGTTCGCGGTCGTTGCCAGCGAAGTGCGCACCCTGGCGCAGCGTTCGGCCAATGCCGCCAAGGAGATCAAGACGCTGATCGACGATTCGGTGACCCGCGTCGCCGAAGGCTCGGCGCTGGTTGACCGGGCCGGCAGCACCATGCAGGAGATCGTGGCCTCGGTGCAGCGCGTCACCGACATCATGGGCGAGATTTCGGCGGCCTCGCAGGAGCAGTCGGCCGGGATCGAGCAGGTCAACCAGACCGTCACCCAGATGGACGAAAGCACGCAGCAGAACGCGGCGCTGGTGGAAGAAGCCACCGCGGCCGCGCGCTCGATGGAGCAGCAGTCGGTGGAGCTGACCCAGGCCGTGGCGCTGTTCAAGCTGGACGGCGCGCCGGCTGCGGCGCCGATGCCGGCTCCGTTGCCGCGCGGCAGGCACGCGACGCAGACGATGACGCGCAGTCCGCGCCCGCAGGCCGCGGTCGCACCGGCACGCCGCGCGCCGTCGTTCGCGGCGGCGGTGGCGCTGGACAAGGACTGGCAGGAGTTCTGAGTCGCTGCGGTCCGGTCGCCGGACTGTCGTTGGTGCGGCCGCCTTCCTCGGAAGGCGGCCGCACGCGTTTGCCGATCGCTCGCCGGGCGACGGGGCCGATCAGGGCACCCACGTCCGCCGATCGACGGCGGTGGGTGACGCTGCGGCCGCCGAGCGCGGCCGCAGCGCGGTCGGCACTTACTGCGGCGGCTTGGTCTGCGGGCTCTTGATCACGTACGAGGTGATGTACTCGCCGTTGGAGCCGTAGACCACCACGATGGTGGTGTTGGCGTCGCGGTAGACCACGGTGGCGTTGCACGGGCAACTCGCTGCGGCGGTGACCATGCCCAGCGGCTGGTTCTTCGCGTCGTTGACCGCGATCATCTGCTCCTCGGCGGCACTGCCGATCGGCAGCCGTGCCTCGGTGCCCGGCGTGGCGGTGAGCACGGTGATGACCTCGTCCCGCAACGAGTTGATCTGTACGAAGCGCAGGCCGGCCTTCTCGAACGTGTAGACCTTGAACAGCGGCGACAGGCTGACGTTCTTCTTGCCGATGGGCAGGCGTTCGCCCATGCCCTGGATGGCATCGGCGGCGTTGAGCGGGGCGCGCTCGGCGGCCTGCAGGCAGGGCGCGGCCAGCGCGGCCGCCAGCACCGTCAGGGTCAGCAACGGTTTGATCATGGTGTCTCTCCTTGTCTGGATGGTACGGACCTGTACGCCATGGGACGAGCGGCAGCCGTGGTCCTTTCCGGCCTGAGCGCCCGTAACGGGCCGTCTCCCGGTCCGTCGTCGCCTGCCGTCCTCCTGGCTCCGCGTGCCCTCATCGGCTGGTACGGAGACAGGAGATTCGGCGGGCGTCGAGTTCAGTATTTCTGACGTTAGTATCGCTGTCAATATGCAAAATCAACGAGATGGAGCGAAAGCTCGTGATGGCTGCAGGTAAGGCAATTCCGTACCTGTCGGGCGTCGAGCAGTGCCGTCGTCTTGCCGGGCGTGGGAGGGGTGCCAGCAAGCCGCTCGCCGTCCGCCGTCGCGGTGTGCATCGCGGCCGCGTGCGCGGATCCGCGCTGCGTTGCAGCAGCCATGCCGCCGCTGTGCGCCGATCCGCGCTCGCAGGCGGCCAAACGCGCGCGCAGCCGCACGGCATCGTCGCCAGCCTGTATCGTGTCGCGTTTTCCGCACCCGACCGAGCCGATGCCGCATCCGTCCGCGCCTGTCCCGCCTGCCGCCGCACCCGCCTTGCGCCATGCGCTGAAACCGCGGCAACTGATCATGATGGGATTGGGCAGCGCGATCGGCGCCGGCCTGTTCCTGGGCTCCGGCGTCGGCGTGCACGCGGCAGGGCCCGCGGTGCTGATTTCCTACCTGGTCGCCGGCGCGCTGGTGATCATCGTGATGAACGCGCTGGGCGAGATGGCGGCGGCCAAGCCGGCCAGCGGCGCGTTCTCGGTGTACGCCGCCGACGCGATGGGGCCGACCGCCGGCGCCACCGTGGGCTGGCTGTGGTGGCTGCAGCTGGTGATCGTGATCGCCGCCGAGGCCGTGGGTGCCGCCGGCCTGCTGGCGACGGTGTGGCCGGGCTTGCCGGTGCCGTTGGCCGCAATCGCGTTCATGGCCGCGTTCACCGCGATCAACCTGCTGGGCGTGCGCAATTTCGGCGAGTTCGAATTCTGGTTCGCCATCCTCAAGGTCGCGGCGATCGTCGGCTTCATCCTGGTCGGCATCGCCTTGCTGGCCGGCTGGCTGCCCGGGGTGGCCTCGCCGGGCCTGTCCAACGTCACCGGCAACGGCGGCTTCGCGCCGAAGGGCCTGGCTGGCATCGGTGCCGCGCTGCTGGTGGTGGTGTTCGCCTTTGGCGGCACCGAGATCGTGGCAGTCGCCGCGGCCGAGACCGCCGACCCGGAGCGCAGCATCGCCCGCGCCATCCGCACCGTCGCCTGGCGCATCCTGGTGTTCTACATCGGCTCGCTGAGCGTGATCATCGCGGTGGTGCCGTGGCAGAGCGAGGCGCTGAGTTCGCCGTTCGCCGCGGTGCTGCAGGTGGCCCGGATTCCCGGCGCCGCCACCGGCATCACCCTGATCGCGGTGATCGCGCTGCTGTCGGCGCTCAACGCCAATCTGTACGGTGCCTCGCGGATGATCTTCTCGCTGGCCCAGCGCGGCGAAGCGCCGCGCGCGCTGGCCGCGTCCAGCCGCCAGCAGGTGCCGTGGCTGGCGGTGCTGGCCAGCGTGCTGTTCGGCTTCGTCGCCGCGGTGCTGGAGCTGCTGTATCCCAACCGCGTGCTGCCGGTGCTGCTGAACATCGTCGGCGCCACCTGCCTGCTGGTGTGGACGATCTCGCTGCTGTCGCAGTTGATCCTGCGTGCGCGCGCCGACCGTGCCGGCACCCGCCTGCCGTTCCGCATGCGCGGCTATCCGGTGCTCACCGTGCTGGCGCTGGCGATCCTGGCGCTGATCTTCGGCCTGCTGGTGGCCTCGCCGGACACCCGTACGCAGTTCCTGTCGATGGCGGCGCTGACCGCGGTCATTGCCGCGGTCAGCGGCGTGGCGCGGCGGCTGCGCGCGGGGTAGGGCGCGCGCTCCAGCGGTGGCGGCATGCCGTTGTGGGAGGGACTTCCGTCCCGACGCGTGAGGGTGTCGGCCGGTGTCGGGTTTCGCTCGTGGCGACTGACGTCGCTCCCACAGGCGCGGGCTTCGCGCGCGTCATGTCCGCTGCCGTAACAGCGGCGCTCGTTGTTTTTCATGGATCAACCGCGGCAGCTGCCGTGGTAAGCCTGTCGCGGCTGAAGCCGCTCCTATGACGGCACCGACAGCTCGCAGACTCCCTCGGAGCAGCGGCT
>NZ_AQOJ01000751.1:0-308 GCF_000364685.1 Xanthomonas sp. SHU 166 | reverse complement strand
CGGCCGCGACGCGGTGCGGTAGAAGCCGCCGCGGCCGACCCGCGGTCGCTGCAGGCCGGGCCTGGGTGCCCATCCCGCGGGCTTGGCCGCCATGGGCAATCCGCGAAGTGGGCGCGCGCCACTCAGCCCAGCAGCAGGCGCGCACCCAGCGCGCACAGCAGCGCCGGCGGCATCACCAGCGCGCCGACCTTGAGGAAGCGCCAGAAGCCCACGTCCTCGCCTTCGCGGCGGATCGCGGTCAGCCACAGAATGGTCGCCAGCGAGCCGGTGATCGACAGGTTCGGGCCCAGGTCCACGCCGATCAGCAG
>NZ_AQOJ01000750.1:0-7488 GCF_000364685.1 Xanthomonas sp. SHU 166 | reverse complement strand
CCACCAGTTGCGGCGGCTGCGCCTGGGCGACGGTGGTGCTGGCGATCAGGCCGGCGGGCAGGTTGTTCATCAGGTTGGAGCCGAACGCCAGCAGGGTGCCGGCGATGCCGGCGGTGGCCTGCGGCGAGTGCGCAGCGGCGTCGGCCAGGGTACGCGCGAGCAGGCCGATCACGCCGGTGCGCGACAGCGCCTCCACCAGCACGAACAGGCCGGCGACCAGCGGCAGCACCGACCACGACACCGCCTTGGCCATCGGCAGCGGCGACTGGCGACCACCCAGGCACACCACGCCCAGCGTCGCCAGGCCGGCCAGACAGGTCGGCAGGCCCAGGTCCAGGCCGAGCGCGGAGACGCCGACCAGCAGCGCGGCGGTGGCGAGGATGCCGACCAGGGCGAAGGTGCCGCCGCGGGTCAGCGGTACCGTGTCCACGCGCGTGGCGCAATGGCCGGTCAGGTCCTTGCGCTCGGCCCAGCGCAGCATCACGAAAGTCACCCCGATCGCCAGCAGCGACGGTAGCGCGAACGCGGCCATCCACGCGCCCAGGGTCGGCATCTTGCCGCCGTACAGCACCAGATTGGCGGGGTTGGAGATCGGCAGCACGAAGCTGGCGGCGTTGGCGATCAGCGCGCAGGCGAACAGCAGCGGCAGCGGCTTGGCGCCGGCCTTGCGCGCGGCCGCGTACACCGCCGGAGTCAGCACCACCGCGGTGGCGTCGTTGGACAGGAACGCGGTGACCACGATGCCGACGCCGAACACCAGCGCGAACAGGCGCTGGGTCGAGCCCTTGGCCAGGTTCACCGCATGCATCGCCACCCAGTCGAACAGGCCTTCGGCGCGCGCGGTTTCCGACAGCAGCATCATGCCGATCAGGAACAGGTACACGTCCAGACCCTTGAGTACCGCCTGCCACGCCTCGCCGCCGGGCATCAGCCCCAGCACCATCAGCAGCAGCGCGCCGCCCACCGCCCAGCACGCCTCGGGCAGCTTGAACGGCCGCGCGATCACGCCGGCCGTGGCCAGCGCGCAGATGCTCCAGGTGGCGAGATTGGCGGTATGCGCGCCGGGCATGCTCATGCCGCCGCAGCCGTGGCACGGGCGCCAAGGCGCGTGCGCGAGCAGGCCGCCGGGGCAGGGCAGGGGAGGGCAACGAGAGCGGGCACGGGCATGGGGCGTCGGGCAGCGGAGTGCGAAGGGCGTGCAGGATAGCAGCGGGGCAGGTGCAGGCCGGGCTGGCATGGGCGCTCCGGCGCCCGCGGTTTAGCTTGCGTAGACACGCGCGGCGTGGCGGGCCGTATATCGATGCACGCCCGGGCCGCGCGGCACCGCGGTGCCGCTACCCCAAATGGCGTGCGAGCCATCCTTGCACGAACGCCACCGGCCCGGTCCGCGGTGGTGGCGTCAGCCCGGCGCTGCGCACGAAGCCGGCGGCGGCCTGCGCCAGCGTCTGGTTGGCACGACGCACGGCCTGCTGCGCGGTCGCCTGCTGCTGGCGCAACTGCACCAGGTGCAGCGACGGCCGTCCCGGCGGTGCGAACTTCTGATCGCGGCGCAGCGCATCGGCGGACAGGCGGGTGGCCTGGCTTGCCTGGTGCAGCGCGTCCAGCGCATCCAGCACCTGCAACAGCCAGCGTCCGCTGTCGCTGAGTTGCAACGCAGCGGCGTCGTCGTGTGCCGGCACCAGCAGTGGCGGAATCGCCGCGCCGGCGACCACCGCTGCGCTCGGCTCCAGGGCGCGCAGGCGGGCGTGGAACGCGGTCTGCGATGAAGAGGGGGCGGTCGCCATGCCGGGCCTATGCACGAAAGCGCGGACTGTACGCGGTTTGGCGCGTCGCCGCACAGCCGATGGCGTCGCGCAGCTGGAACTGTCGTCGTCGACCGGACGCGTCACGCGGGGCCGCTGCCGCTGCGCACTGCCTGCAGCGCAGCGGCTATGTTCGCCGTGTTGGGCCCGATCGCACCGTCGGTGTTGCTGGCCGTCGACGTACGCTGCGCGTGTCGGCGACGCACCTGCCGGGCCCGCGCCGATCGGCGTGGCAGTGGACCCATGCACACAGGCCTGCGGCGGTGCCGCTGTCGGAGGCGTGCATCACCTCGGTGCGGCATGCGCGGAAGCGCGGGCAGGGCCTAATGCGCTTGCGACGCTGCCGCCTCCATCTGGTCGAGATACTGCAGTTCGTGCAGGGCGACAGCATTGCCGGGTTCAAGCTCCAGCGACTGCTGCAGGGCCGCGCGGGCGCCGGCCTTGTCCGGGGTGTCGATCAACAGCGAGCCGATGCCGCGTAGCGCGATCGCGCGGCCTGCCCGCGCCCGCGGCGAGACGTCGGCCAGGGCCAGCGCCTGCCGATAGGTGGCGAGCGCTTCGTCCGTGCGCCCGAGGTTGCGCAACGCATAGCCGCGTTCGGTGTAGGCGGAGAACAGATACGGCCCGAGCGCGATGGCCTGATCAAGCCATGCCAGCGCCTCCGACCACTGCCGTTGTGCGGCGGCGGCAAAGCCACGCATCTGCAGTGCGTTGGCGCAACTGAGGTCGATCCATTCGGTCGGCTGGCCGTCGTCATGGGCGGCCATGTAGGCCTCGTACTCGTGCACGTCGGCGACGCTGATCACGCGCAGGCCGGGCCGTTGCCAGCTGCTGCAATGGGCGATGATCCGGTCCAGCAGGGCGATGTCCGCCGCATCCATGCTGTCCAAGCGTGTCTGCAGCGCGGCGATGTCCTTGCGGTATTCCACGCCGGGGCGGGCGGTCGCCGCCTTGCTCTGCAGGTAGGTGGTGACCGGTTCGGTCAGCGCCTGTGCCGTCGCGCCGTGGCTGGCGCAGGCCAACAGCGCGCACACGATGGCGCACAGCATCCCCTTGTGTCGCATGCATCCCCCCTGCATCGAACGGTGATCGAAGATCGGCAGTGCGCGGACAGGCCGGTTACGCCGTCGCGCAGGTGCGCGCGGCGCAGGGCGGGCCGCGCTCAGTTGTCCGCGGTCGTCTGCGTGGCGGCGTCGCTGCGCTTCTGCGCGAACAGCCACTGCCACATCTTCGGATCGCGGTAGGTGGCATCCCAGGCGTTGTGGTTGCCCTGCGGGTATTCGGTGTAGCGCACGTCGGCGTCGAGGTTCTTGAATGCACGGACGATCTTGCGGTCGTCGTGCGGCAGCACCACGTCGTCCTGGGCGCCGTGGAAGATCCACACCGGCACGTGCCGCAGGCGCTGCGCCAGGGCGCTGTAGGGATCGGCCAGATAGGCCACCGGCGTCACCACCAGGTATTCGCGGTCTTCGTGCGGGGAGAGGATCGCGCCGCAGATCGGCACCAGCGCAGCGAAGCGCTGCGGCTGCTTCAGGGCGATCTCCCAGGTGCCGTAGCCGCCCATCGACATGCCGGTCAGGTAGGTGCGCTGCGGGTCGCCGTTGAACTCGGCACTGCTGTCGTCCAGCGCCTGCAGCGCCATGGTCGCGTTGGCGCCGTTCCATTCCTCGCCGTCGGGTGCCTGCGGCATCACCACCAGGGCCGGGAAATCGGCCAGGTGGCGGCGCAGGTAGGGACCCAGGCCGGCCGTGGTCTGGTCGCGGCCGTCGTCGCCGCGCTCGCCGGAGCCGTGCAGGAACAGCACCACCGGCACCGGGCCCTGGCGATGCGCCGGTGCCGGCACGAACACCTGGTAGCGGTAGATGCGTCCGTCGAGGTTGAGCTGGCGGCTGACGAAGTGGCCGGTGGCCGGGTCGCTTGGCAGACTGCTGCAGCCGACCATCGACAGGCACAGCAGAAGCAGCAACGAACGCATCGACATGGCCGGCCCTCGGATGGGAAGGCCGCAGTATCGTGGGCGGGACGTCTCCACGACAACCCGGGCAGGGGCGGCGGACATGCGCCAGTCAGCCGGCGGCCAAGGCGCTTGCTGGCGTGGCGTGCCCGTCGTGCACCGGTGGATGCGGCGACGCGCGCTGCTGCCGCTCCGTGCGGCGCGCCGGCGGGAACCGCGCCCGCCGTACGCACACGCCCTACAGCAGGACCAGCGTGGCCAAGCCGAGGAAGCTGAGGAAGCCCATCACGTCGGTCAGCGTGGTCAGGATCACCCCGCCGGCCAGCGCCGGATCGAAGCCCAGGCGCTTGAGCGTCAGCGGCACCAGCACGCCGCCCAGCGCGGCGGTGAGCAGGTTGATGGTCAGCGCCGAGCCGATCACCAGCGACAGCAGCGGCTGCTTGAACCACAGCAGCACGATCAGGCCCAGGCCGATGCCCAGCGCCAGGCCGTTGATCAGCGCCACCGCCAGTTCCTTGCGCAGCAGCACGATCACGTTGGAGGCGCCGATCTGGCCCAGCGCCAGGCCGCGCACCATCAGCGCCAGCACCTGGGTGCCGGCGTTGCCGCCCATGCCGGCCACGATCGGCATCAGCGCGGCCAGCGCCACCAGTTTGGCGATGGTGCCCTCGAACTGGCCGACCACGCTGGAGGCGATGAAGGCGGTGCCGAGGTTGATGGTCAGCCACAGCAGGCGGCGCCGGAACGCGCGCCGCACCGGGCTGAACAGGTCTTCATCCTCGTCCAGGCCGGCGGCGCTCATCGCCTGGTGCTCGGCCTGGTCGCGGATGATGTCGACCACGTCGTCGATGGTGATGCGGCCGAGCAGGATGTTGTTGTCGTCCACCACCGGCGCGGAGATCCAGTCGTGGTCGGAGAACTGCCGCGCGACCTCGTCGGCGCCTTCGCCGACGTCGATGGCCGGCTGCTCGTCGTCGATCAGCCGGTTGATCGGGGTGGAGTCCTCGTGGGTGACCAGCGCCGCCAGCGACACCCGCCCCAGGTACTGGTGGCGGCGGCTGACCACGAACAGGTGGTCGGTGTGGTCCGGCAGTTCGCCGCGCAGGCGCAGGTAGCGCAGCACTACGTCGACGTTGACGTCGGCGCGCACGGTGACCACGTCCGGGTTCATCAGGCGGCCGGCGCTGTCCTCGGGATACGACAGCACCTGCTCGAGCCGCTCGCGGTTCTCGCGGTCCATCGACTTGAGCACTTCGTCGATGACCGTGTCCGGCAAGTCCTCGACCAGGTTCGCCAGGTCGTCGATGTCCAGGTCTTCGACCGCGGCGACGATTTCGTCCGGGTCCATGTCCGCGAGCAGGCTCTCGCGCACTTCCTCGCCGACGTGGACCAGCACCTCGCCGTCGTCCTCCGGATCGACCAGCCCCCACACCACCTCGCGCTTGCCCGGCGGCAACGACTCCAGCAGGTTGCCGATCTCGGCCGGCGCCAGCGTATTGACCAGCCGCCGCACCGGGCCCAGGCGCCCGCTGTCCAGCGCATCGGACAGCATGCGCAGCTGCCGCGCGGTCTTGTCGTGGCGGACGGCGTCGGCCATGCGCTGCTCCCTTGGGGTGAGGCCGCGCTCCGGAGAAACGCGGTGGGTCAGATGTTCATCCCAACATTATCGCCTGCATGTTGCGGGAAGCACAGTGGATGGCGGGGATTGGGGAGTCGGGATTGGGGATTCGATGCTTCTGCGCGAGCGTGAGGCGCTTCGCTCCTCTGTGGGAGGGGCTTCAGCCCCGACGCTTTATCGGTAAAGCGTCGGGGCTGAAGCCCCTCCCACAAAAAGGCGGCGGGGCAGGCGCTGTCGGAACCGTGCGGTTGCTGCCCAGAGCGTTGGCGATTTTTTCATCGAAGCGCGCAGCGCAGGATGCCGCAACCGGCATCCTTCAATCGAATCCCTGCGTTCCGCAGCCGACCGGCTTCATCCCAATCCCTAATCCCGAATCCCCAATCCCGGCTCTCAAGCCAGCCAGCGCTCGATGCCCTTGCGGTCGCGCGCCTGCAGCAGTTTGGCGCCGCGCTGGCGCAGGGTCTGCAGGTCGGTGTCGCGGATCACCTGGCGTACTTCCAGCATCGTTGCCGGGTGCAGGCTGAACTCGCGCAGCCCCAGCGCCAGCAGCATCGGCGTCAGTGCCGGGTCGCCGGCGATCTCGCCGCACACCGCCACCGGCTTGCCATGGGCCTGGCCGGTGGCGATCACCTGCGCGATCAGCCGCAGCACCGCTGGATGCAGCGGCGAATACAGCGCGGCCACTGCTTCGTTGTTGCGGTCGGCGGCGAGCAGGTACTGCACCAGGTCGTTGGTGCCGATCGACAGGAAGTCGATCGTGTCGATGAAGGTATCCAGGGCCAGCGCTGCGGCCGGCACCTCGATCATCGCGCCGAGTTGCACCTGCTCGGCGATGGCATGACCGTCGCGGCGCAACTGCGCGGCGATGCGCTTGAGGTGGCGGCGCATCGCCAGCAGTTCCTCGCGCGTGCTGACCATCGGCACCAGCACCCGCACCGGGCCGTAGGCGGAGGCGCGCAGCAGCGCGCGCAACTGGGTGTCGGAGACCTTGGGCCGGGCCAGCGACAGGCGCACGCCGCGCAGCCCCAGCGCCGGGTTTTCTTCGTTGCTCATGGTCAGGCCGGTGCGATCGGCCTTGTCCGCGCCCAGGTCCAGGGTGCGGATGGTGACCGGCCGTCCGCTCATGCCCAGCACCGCGTCGCGGTAGGTATGGAACTGTTCTTCCTCGTCGGGCAGCGCGTCGCGCTGCAGGAACAGGAATTCGGTGCGGTACAGGCCCAGGCCGTCGGCGCCGAGCGCATGCGCGCGGGTGACGTCGTCGCGCGACTCGGCATTGGCCAGCAGGGTGATGTCCACGCCGTCGCGGGTGCGGCTGGGCTTGGAGCGCAGCTTGCCCAGGCTGCGCTGCAGCTTGGCCTGCTCGCGCACGCGGCTGCGGTAGTCGCGCAGGTCGTCCGGGGTCGGGTCGACCAGCACCGCGCCCTGGGTGCCGTCGATGATCAGCACGTCGCCGTCGTTGATCTTCTGCAGCGCGTCGGCGACGCCGACCACCAGCGGCAGGTGCAGGCTGCGCGCCAGGATCGCGCTGTGCGAGAGGGTGCTGCCGGCGCTGGTGACGATGCCGACCACGCCCTGCGCCTGCAGTTGCGCCAGTTCCGACGGGGCCACGTTCTCGCACACCAGGATCTCGCCGGCCAGGCCTTCGCTGTCCGGCTGGCGCTTCTGCAGGAACGCATGGATCCGCCCGATCACATGGTCCAGATCGTCCATGCGGCTCTTGAGGTAGGCGTCCTCCATGTCGTCGAACACGGTCGCCAGGCGGTCGCGCTGCAGGCGCAGCGCGTAGTCGGCGCTGTAGCGGCCGGTGCGGATCAGTTCGTCCAGGCCGTGCAGCAGTTCCGGGTCGTCGAGCAGCAGCGCGTGCAGGTCGAGGAATTCGCCGACCTCCTTGGCCAGGGCGCCGTGCAGGCGCTGGCGCAGGCCGTGCATCTCCTCGCGCGCGGCGTCCACCGCGCGGTGCAGGCGGTCGAGTTCTTCGGGGATCTGCGCGGCGCCGATGCGTTGCTCGGCCACTTCCAGCGCATGCGGCAGGCGCACCCGCGCCCGGCCCAGGGCATTGCCGCGCGAGGCGCCATGGCCGGCGATACGCACGCTCACCGCGCGTGCCCCGTGCG
>NZ_AQOJ01000749.1:0-13214 GCF_000364685.1 Xanthomonas sp. SHU 166 | reverse complement strand
CGGCACCGCGTCCCTGCCTGCGGCCGCCGGCGGCGCATGCTCAGCTGTCCTCGTCGAAGCGCCGCTCGAACAGGTCGACCACGGCCTTGAGCGCCTCGGCTTCGTCGGCGCCGTCTACCCGCACCGTCACCGGCGTGCCCTGCGCGGCGGCCAGCAGCATCACGCCCATGATGCTCTTGGCGTTGACCTCGCGGCCCTTGGCCGCCAGCGTGGCATTGCAGCGGAACGAGGACAGCGTCTGCACCAGCTTGGCAGTGGCGCGGGCGTGCAGGCCGAGGCGGTTGGAGACCAGCAGTTCGCGTTCAAGCATCGTCGATCACCACGCCGTTGCGCGAGCCGGCGGCGGCGGTCGCGGGCAACTGCTCCAGTCCTTGTTCGGGGTAGTTCATGATCCGCAGCAGCATCGGCAGGCTCAACGCCGAGACGCGACGCACCGGCGTGCCCAGGCGCGCCAGCCGCGCGGCGAGGTTGCTCGGGCTGGCCCCGTACAGATCCGTCACCACCAGCACGCCATCGCCGTCGTCCACCCGCCGCAACGCGGCAGATGCGTTCGGTAGCAGCGCGTCGAGGTCGGCGTCGAACGGCACCTCGAAGGCTTCGGTCTTCAGCGGCAATTGCCGCAACAGCCGGGTCGCCACGCTCAGCAGCGCGGCGCCGATCCCAGGGTGGGTGATGAGGAGAATGCCACAGGCCATGGGAGAACGTTAACAGGTCAGGCAGGGCGCAGGGAATGCCTGTGGGGAGCGGAGATTGGGGATTCGGGATTGGGGATTCGCAAGAGCCAGAGCAATGCCGCTTCTGCCAATCCCGAATCCCCGATCCCGAATCCCGGCTTTTCGATCAATCCTGCTCGCGATGGAAGGTGGCCACTTCCGGCCAGCCCTGTTCGCGGGCGTGGCGGGCCAGGCGTTCGGCCAGGTAGACCGAGCGGTGCTTGCCGCCGGTGCAGCCGAAGGCGATGGTCACGTAGCTGCGGGTGTCGTTGCGCAGCCGCGGCAGCCAGGTGTCGAGGAAGTCGATCAGTTGCGCGGTGTAGCGCTGCACGTCCGGTTGCGCGTCCAGGTACTCGCGCACGCCGCTGTCGCGGCCGGTCATCGGCCGCAGTTCCGGGTCCCAGTGCGGATTCGGCAGCACCCGCGCGTCGAACACGAAATCCGCTTCGGCCGGCACCCCGCGCTTGTAGGCGAAGGACTCGAACAGCAGCGACAGGGTGTTCTCGCTGGACAGCGCGAACTCGGTGGTGACCCGCCGGCGCAACTGGTGCACGTTGAGCGTGCTGGTGTCGATCACCGCATCGGCCGCCTCGCGCAGCGGCTCGGTCAGGGCGCGCTCGCGCTCGATCGCTTCCGGCAGCGACAGGCCCTGGCGCGACAGCGGATGGCGCCGGCGCGTGTCGGCGTAGCGCTTGATCAGCGCCTCGTCGTTGGCGTCGAAGAACAGCAGCCGCGCATCCAGGCCGAACTGCGCCACCGCCTCGCGCCAGCGCGAGAGCTGGCTCAGGTCGCTATGGCGGCTGCGCACGTCGATGCCCACCGCCAGCTTGCTGGGGCCGGCATCCTCGCGCACCAGGCTCTTGACGAAGGCCGGCAGCAGTTCCACCGGCAGGTTGTCGACGCAGTAGTAGTCCAGGTCCTCGAAGGTCTTCAGTGCCACCGACTTGCCGGAGCCGGACAGGCCGCTGACGATGACCAGGGTGGAAGTGGGGGCGCCGTCGGTCATGGGCTGCGCCGCTCCAGCAGGTTGCTGTGGCGGGCGATGAACATCGCCGCCGGGTCGATGCCCTTGGTGCGCAGGATGTGCAGGCGCGTGGCGGCCTCGGTCAGCACCGCCAGGTTGCGGCCGGGCATCACCGGCAGGGTGATCAGCGGCACGTCCAGGTCCAGCACGTGGCGGGTCCCGGAATCGCCGGTGAGACGTTCGTAGCCATGGGGCGTGGGCTCGGTCATGGGCCGGGTCAGGTGCACGATGAGCCGAAGGTACTTGTTCTTCTTTACAGCCGTGTCGCCGAACATCTCGCGCACGTTGAGCACGCCGAGCCCGCGCACTTCCAGCAGGTCCTGCAGCAGTTCCGGGCAGGTGCCGTCGAGCACGTCGGGGGCGATCTGGGTGAATTCGGGGGCGTCGTCGGCGACCAGGCGGTGGCCGCGGCTGAGCAGTTCCAGCGCCAGTTCGCTCTTGCCCGAACCCGCCTCGCCGGTGATCAGCACGCCGATCGAGTAGATCTCCATGAACACGCCATGCAGGATCACCCGCGGCGCCAGCGTGCGTGCCAGGTGGTAGGACAGGTGATTGAGCAGTTCGTGGCCGCGCTTGGGCGAGACCCACAGCGGCGTGTCGGATTCGTCGGCGGCCGCGCGCAGGTCTTCCGGGCACGACTGGTTCTTGGTGACCACCAGCGCCAGCGGCCGCACCTGCACGATCTTCTCGATGGTCTCCCAGCGCTGGCGCGCGTCCAGCGAGTCCAGCCAGGCCAGTTCCTCGGTGCCGAGGATCTGCACCTTGTTGGGGTAGATGGTGTTGAGATAGCCGGCCAGCGACGGGCGCCGCGAGACCGCATTGCCGGCCTCCAGCACCCGGTGTTCGCCCTTGTGCCCGGCGATCCAGCGCAGGCCCAGGCGGTCGCGCTGCTGGTCGAACAGCTCGCGTGCGTCGATGCTGGTGTTCATGCGGCGGCCCGTGGCGCGCCGCCGAGCAGCGCATACAGTGCGGCGGCGTCCGGCGCATTGCGCAGGGCGTCGCGGAATTCCTCGATGGAGAACTGCTCGGCCAATTCGGACAGCAGCATCAGGTGTTGGTGGGTGTAGTGCGCCGGGACCGCCATGGCGAAGATCAGGTCGACCAGTGTGCCCTGGCCGTCGAAATCGATCGGCTGCTGCAGGCGCAGCAGCGCGCCACGTGGGGCGTCCAGGTCCGGCGCGCGGCCGTGCGGGATGGCGATGCCGTGGCCGATGGCGGTGCTGCCGAGCTGCTCGCGCTCGCGCAGGCTGGCGAAGAGTTCATCGGCGCCGGCCTGCTGGCAGGCCAGCAGACCGGCGGCGGTGTGCAGCAGGGTGTCGCGATCGGCGGCCGGAAGCACCTGGGTGCTGACGGCCGCCATCAGATCGGTCAAGGGCATGGCGGCGCAACGTGGGGAGGATCACGCGAGATTGTCGCGCACCTCGGCCGCATGGTGGTCGTGCTTCTTTTCCTTGTGCTTGATGATCAGCCGGTCCAGCTTGTCGGCGAGCAGGTCGATCGCCGCGTACATGGTCTGCGCGCTGGCGTCGGCGTGCAGGGTGCGGCCGGGGACGTTGACGGTGGCCTCGACGTGGTGGTCGGGCTTGCGCAGCGCCAGCTGGGCGCGGACCTCGATGGTTTCCTCGTAGTGTCGCTTCAGCCGTTGCAGCTTGGTCTCCACATACTCGCGCAGGGCGGGGGTGACTTCGATCTGCTGGCCGTAGGTCTCGATACGCATCGGATACTCCTTGGTTCGGGTTTCACACCTATGAACCATCGCCGCCGCCGCTAGCCGATTCGAACGCGTTCGTGGGAGGCGGAAATGTTCATGGCCTCACGATACTTCGCTACGGTGCGGCGCGCTACAGGCACGCCGGCACTTTTCAGCAGGTCGGCCAGCTTGGCGTCAGAAAGCGGCTTGCGCGGATTTTCCGCCTCGATCAGCCGCCGGATCATCGCCTGGATCGCCGTGCTGGACGCCTCGCCGCCGCTGTCGGTGTCGATGCCCGAGGCGAAGAAGGCGCGCAGCGGGATGGTGCCGCGCGGGGTGCGCACGTACTTGCGGGCGATGGCGCGCGAGATGGTGCTCTCGTGCAGGCCCAGTTCGCCGGCGATCTCGCGCAGGGTCAGCGGCCGCAGCGCCTGTTCGCCGAACTCCAGGAAGCCGGCCTGCTGCTTGAGCAGGCAGCGGGTCACCTTGAGCAGGGTCTCGCCGCGCGCCTCCAGGCTCTTCAGCAGCCAGCGCGCTTCCTGCAGTTGCCCGCGCAGGTAACCGGCGTCGCTTTCGCCACACTGGCGGATCAGCCGCTCGTAGCCGCGGTGGATGGTGACCTTGGGCTGGGCGTGCGCCGACAGCGCCGCATGCCAGACCCCGCGCTGGCGCCAGACCACGCAATCGGGCACCACGTAGGTGTCGCTGCCCAGTTCGCCGATCTGCTTGCCCGGGCGCGGGTCCAGCGAGCGCAGCAGGGCGACCGCGGTGTCGACCTCCGCCGCCGGACGCTTGAGTTCGTGGGCCAGCCCGGCCACGCCGCTGCGCGGCAACCGCTCCAGCGGACCGTTGGCGATGATGCGGGCCAGCGCCAGCCCCGGCGTGTCCTCGGGCAGGGTGTCCAACTGCAGGGTCAGACACTCGCCCAGGCTGCGCGCGGCGATGCCGGCCGGGTCGAAGCGCTGGATCTGGTGCAGCACGGTGAGGATTTCGTCCTCCTCGGCGGCGATGTCCGGGCGCAGCGTCTCGGCGATCGCGGCCAGCGGCTCGCGCAGGTAGCCATCGTCGTCGAGCGCGTCGATCAGCGCCGCGCCGATGCTGCGGTCGCGCGCGGACAGCGGCGACAGGTGCAGCTGCCACAGCAGGTGATCGATCAGGGTGTCGGGTTCGGCGACGCGTTCGGCCGCGCTGCCCAGGTCGTCGTCGTCGAACGAACCGCCGCTGCCGCCGGCCCAGGCCGGTTCGGCCTCGGCCCAGTCGGTGCCGTCGCTGGCCTGCGCGGATTCGCCGCGGTCGCCATCGCCGTCGCTGCGCGTCTCGCCTGCCGCGTGGTCGCGGTCAAGGCCGTGGTCGGCGCCTTCGCTGCGTTCGAACGCCGGTGCAGCGTCCTCGGACCATTCCAGCAGCGGATTGCTCTCCACCGCCTCGGCGATCTCCACCTCCAGCTCGGCGCTGGACATCTGCAACAGCTTGATCGCTTGCCGCAACTGCGGCGTCATGACCAGGTGCTGTCCCAGCGATGTCTGCAGCCGTGCTTTCATCCGTCGTGTGTACTCAGCAGTGAGGCGGTTCTGAATCTTAGCGTTGTCTCAGAGAAGTTACCTGCGCTTGGCGGTAGGGGCTCCTGTGATCGCACTTAACATTTTTGTTGACGATGGATTGATTGGTGTGATATGTATCACGGGCGCGAGCTTTGCAATGGAGTTTGCGCGGATAATCAATGGCTAATACAAAAGGAGTTTGTTTACTATGGCCGTGCCAGTTTTTGCTAAGAAGCTTGCAGGTGTTTTATTGCTTGCGGTTACGACGACAGCGTTTGCAGACTCCGTTAGCATCAATGGGGTTAATTATAGTTGTACCAATAGTTGTGTCGTTACTATCAGTGGCAGTAATGTTCATGTTGCCGATTGTTGTGGCGGTCAAGTAACGATGCGGTTCAATACTCCGGGCACTCCTAAGCCTGGGAATTAATAAACAGTTGCGCCCCTGAAATGGGGTGCCTATACGTCTTGTGCCAATCGGGAGTGCGATGAAAAAGAAGCGGCTTTTGTTTTTCTCTTCCATCGCGCTCCTTGTTTTTGGGGTATTTTATTTTTTTGGGTCTTCTTTGCTTTCTGTTGGAAGCATTGGCGACATGCCCGGGTCGGCTGCCCGACTGCGGCAGTCCGTTGATGCGGTTAATGCGGGGGATGATTCAGGTGGAATTCGAGCTGGAGTTCCTAGTAATCCCGTAGTTGGGGAGGGACTCAATGCTGTTGATGGCGGGAGTAAGGAAAATAAAGCGGAAGTGCCGATCGGTGAGAGTGCTGTGCTCTCCGGCGATGCTCTTTCTTTAAGTAAGGCAAAAAAGCTTCTCGATAAAGATAATTTCCCGGCGCTGCTGCGTGGTTTCGCGGGTAAGTATGCTGGCGATCCGGAGGCTCAGGAGTTAAAGAAAATTTATCTATCTGCGATGAAAGAGAAGCTTGCAGCGCGCAATGATGTCAGTGGTATCGATTTTGAGTGTGGCACATCTGTCTGCGTTGGTAAGGTAAATATGTCTGGAAATAAAGATGATGAGGGTCTTGTTTCTGGAATTTTTGGTCCTCCTACTCCGGCTTATGGGTTGCTGGAAACGTCTGAGGTCGTTGGGGGAGGGGTGGAAAAAAGGTTTGTTTTTTCCACCGATCCTAAGGTCAATGCGATATCCTCAAACTAACATCAAAGTTTGAATGTTTCTCCGAGGTAAACTCTTCTCACCTCTGAGTTCGCAAGAAGCATTTCCGGGGAGCCCTGCGCCAACACGCTGCCTTCGTTGAGGATATACGCCCGGTCGCAGATTCCCAAGGTTTCGCGCACGTTGTGGTCGGTGATGAGCACGCCGATGCCGCGCTGCTTGAGGTGAGTGACGATGCGCTGGATTTCGCCGACCGAGATCGGGTCGACGCCGGCGAAGGGCTCGTCGAGCAGCATCAGCCGCGGCTTGGCCGCCAGCGCGCGGGCGATCTCGCAGCGACGGCGCTCGCCGCCGGAGAGGCTGGCGCCGAGCTGGTCGGCGACGTGGCTGATCTGCAGTTCGTCCAGCAGCGCCACCAGTTCGCGTTCCTGGCCGGCGGCGTCCAGGTCCTCGCGCAGTTCCAGCACCAGGCGGATGTTGTCGGCCACGCTGAGCTTGCGGAACACCGACGGTTCCTGCGGCAGGTAGCCGACGCCGAGCTTGGCGCGCTTGTACATGGGCAACGCGGTGATGTCGTTGCCGTCGAGCACGATGCGCCCGGCATCGGCGTCGACCAGGCCGACGATCATGTAGAAGCAGGTGGTCTTGCCGGCACCGTTGGGGCCGAGCAGACCGACCACTTCGCCGGCCTCCAGGGTCAGCGCAAAATCGCGCACCACTTCGCGCTGCTTGTAGCGCTTGCGCAGGCCTTCGGCGAGCAGCATCACTGGCCTCCTTGTTTCGCAGGCTTGGCCGGCTTGGCTGGCGTCGCGGCCGGTTTGGCGGCAGGCTTCGCGCCGTTCGCAGGCGTGCCGGCCGGAGCGGCGCCAGCGTTCTTCGGCTGGATCACCGTGTGCACGCGGGTGCCGTCGCCGCCGCCCTGCATGTCGCCGGTCTTGGTGTTGTAGACCATGCGCTGGCCGGCATTCGTGCCCTTGGGCGAGGTCATGCGGTAGTTTCCGGTGAGGATCACCGTGTCGGTGGGCACCTTGTAGTCGATGTTGTCGGCGACCGCGTCCATCGGCGAGCCGTCGTCCAGTTCCTGCTTCAGGGTGGCCTGCTTGCCGGTCAGCACGACGCGATCGATGTCGCCGTTCTTGCGGAACAGGTCGGCAGTATCGGCATGGATCTCCAGCGTGCCCTGGATGATGACGACATTGCCGAAGAAACGGACCTTGCCGTCGTCGGCCATCATGTTGCCGTCCTGCGCGTCGGACTTGATGTCCATCGGCTGGTTGCGGTCGGTCGACTTGGCCAGCGCCAGGGTCGGCAGCAGCAGGGCGAGCAGGGCGAGCTTAGCGGGCAGCATTCGGTTCATAACGGGACTTGACCTGTGAAAGGAGCTTGTACTGCCGGGATTTCAAGTCGACCTGGAAGCCGACGCCGGTCTGCATCATACCGGGCCGGGTCATGGTGACCGGGTCGGCGGTGCGTGCGCTGTTGGTCTGCGGGAAGACGTCCAGGCTCTGGGTACGGAAGGTGGTGGGCGGGATGCTGGGCACCTTGGGGCTGTCGCCGGCGACCTCGTCGCGCAGGCGCAGTTCGTCGCCGTTGGCGCTGACCCAGCCGGTCTTGCTGCGCATTTCCCAGTGCTGGCCGTTGGCGTCGGGCAGCAGGAACAGCGGAGTCACGATCGACATCGTCTGGTCGGCGCGGCTGCGTTCCATCTGCGGCGCGCGCAGGGTCATCGCTTCCTTGCCCTGCTTGTCCAGGCTGACGATCTCGAAGTCGCGGGCGATGTAGTCCACGCTGGCTTCGTCGGACGGATTGCGGCTGGGCTTGCTGCGCTGGTTCCAGGCCGACCAGCCGCTGATCAGGGCGCCGACCAGCAGCAGGCCGCCGAGAGTGGTACGCCAGTTCATGCGCCATGCTCCTGCAGCAGGGACGGGACGTGGCCTTGCGCGGCCAGCAGCACGTCGCACAGTTCGCGGGCGGCGCCTTCGCCGCCGCAGGCGCGGGTGGTCCAGTGCACGTGTTCGGCGGTCCAGGGATGGGCGTTGGCCGGTGCCACCGCCAGGCCGACCACGCGCAGCGGCGCCAGGTCGGGCAGGTCGTCGCCCATGAAGCAGACCTGCTCCAGGCCGATGCCGCGCTCGTCGCACAGCGCCTGCACCCCGGCGCGCTTGTCCTTGACCCCGATCTGCACCAGCAGGCCCAGCTCCTGGCCGCGCTTCTCCGCGGCCAGGCTGGGCCGCGCGGTGATCAGCGCCACGTCGATGCCGTGCCGGCGCAACTGCACCAGGCCCTGGCCGTCGAGCACGTTGAAGGCCTTGCTCTCGTTGCCGTCGCGGTCGTAGTACAGGCGGCCGTCGGTCAGCGTGCCGTCCACGTCGAAGCACGCCAGGCGGATCCGGGCGGCGCGGTCGATCAGGTCGGCGGGGAGGTCGGCCAGCGGGGAATAGGGCATGTTCGGGATATCGGGGCGGGGAGGCCGGCTTTCCAGCGGCCAGGGCCAGCGGCGTGGAGCGCCACTGGCGGTGAACGGGTTCAGCCTGTTAAACCACTCTGGCGCGCAACAGGTCGTGAATGTTGAGCGCGCCGACCGCGCGGCCGGCCGCGTCGACCACGATCAGGCCGTTGATCTGGTGCGTCTCCATCAGCCGGGCGGCCTCGGCGGCGAGCTGGTCGGCGCCGATGGTGCGCGGCTGCCGGGTCATCACCTCGGCGATGCGGGTCTGGCGCACGTCCAGCGCGCTGTCCAGCGTCCGGCGCAGGTCGCCGTCGGTGAACAGCCCGAGCAGGCGGTCGTCGGCGTCCACCACCGCGGTCATGCCCAGGCGCTTGCGGCTCATCTCCACCAGCGCTTCGCTGAGGCTGGCGTCCTCGCGGACCTTGGGCAGTTCGTCGCCGCGATGCATGACGTCGGTGATGTGCAGCAGCAGGCGGCGACCGAGGCTGCCGGCCGGGTGCGAGCGGGCGAAGTCGTCGGCGGTAAAGCCACGCGCGTCCAGCAGCGCCACCGCCAGCGCATCGCCCAGCGCCAGCGAGGCGGTGGTGCTGGAGGTCGGCGCCAGGTCCAGCGGGCAGGCCTCGGCCGGCACGCTGACGTCCAGGTGCAGGTCGGCCTCGCGCGCCAGCGTGGATTGCGCGCGCCCGGTCATCGCGATCACCGCGTTGCCCTGGCGCTTGAGCACCGGCAGCAGCATCAGGATCTCGTCGGACTCGCCGGAGTAGGACAGCGCCAGGACCACATCGGCGTCGGTGATCATGCCCAGGTCGCCATGCCCGGCCTCGCCCGGGTGCACGAAGAACGCCGGGGTGCCGGTGGAGGCGAGGGTGGCGGCGATCTTGCGCGCCACATGGCCGGACTTGCCCATGCCGGTGGCGACCACGCGCCCGCGCGAACCCAGGATCAGCCGGCAGGCGGCCGCGAACTCGGCGCCGATGCGCGCGCCGACCGCCGCCAGCGCGGCCTGCTCGATCTCGACCACGCGACGGCCGCTGGCGACCAGGCCGGCGTCGTCGGGCGTCGTGGGAGACAGGGGCGATACATCCATGCGGGTGCCGGTCGGAGGGTAGAATGGCCGATCATTTTATTAGGAAAGCCCGGTGGACGCCGAAACCATCCGTAAACTCATCGAGGCCGGCCTGCCGGACGCGCAGGTGCAGGTGCAGGGCGACGACGGCGTGCACTTCGAGGCCACCGTGGTCAGCGCCGCCTTCGCCGGCAAGCTGCCGCTGGCCCGCCACCGCATGGTCTACGCCACCCTGGGCGAGCTGATGGGCGGCGCGATCCACGCGCTGGCCCTGACCACCCTGACCCCCGAGCAGGCCGGGCGCGCCGCCGGCTGAGCCGCCGCGCGCCCGTTTCTCCCCTTTCAATTCCCCCACGAGACCCATGGCCAAAATCGTAGTGACCGGTGGCAACGCGCTGCACGGTGAAGTGAACATTTCCGGCGCCAAGAACGCCGTGCTGCCGATCCTCTGCGCGACCCTGCTGGCCGATGCGCCGGTGGAGATCACCAACGTGCCGCAGCTGCACGACGTGATCACCACGGTGAAGCTGCTCGGCGAGCTGGGCGCGGAAGTCACCATCGACGAAGGCACGCTGTCGCGCGGCAGCGCGATCACCGTCGACCCGCGCAAGGTCCATCAGCACGTCGCCCCGTACGAACTGGTACGCACCATGCGCGCCTCGATCCTGGTGCTGGGCCCGCTGCTGGCCAAGTTCGGCGCGGCCGAAGTGTCGCTGCCGGGCGGCTGCGCGATCGGCTCGCGGCCGGTCGACCAGCACATCAAGGGCCTGCAGGCGCTGGGCGCGGAGATCAGCGTCGAGAACGGTTACATCAAGGCCAGCAGCAAAGGCCGGCTCAAGGGCGGCCGCTACGTGTTCGACATGGTCAGCGTCACCGGCACCGAGAACGTGCTGATGGCCGCGGCCCTGGCCGACGGCACCACCGTGCTGGAAAACGCGGCGATGGAGCCGGAGGTCAGCGACCTGGCCGACTGCCTGATCGCGCTGGGCGCGAAGATCGAAGGCGCCGGCACCTCGCGCATCGTCGTGCATGGCGTGGAGCGCCTGTCCGGCGGTCGCCACGCGGTGCTGCCGGACCGCATCGAGACCGGCACCTTCCTGGTCGCCGCGGCGATGACCGGCGGCAGCGTGACCGTGCGCCGCGCGCGCGCCGATACCCTCGACGCGGTGCTGGACAAGCTCACGGAGGCCGGCGCCAGCATCGAGACCGGCGAGGACTGGATCCGCCTGGACATGCACGGCAAGCGCCCGCGCGCGGTCAGCCTGACCACCGCGCCGTATCCGGCGTTCCCCACCGACATGCAGGCGCAGTTCATGGCGCTCAACTGCGTGGCCGACGGCGTCGGCGTGATCAACGAAACGATCTTCGAGAATCGTTTCATGCACGTCAACGAACTGCTGCGCCTGGGCGCGGACATCCAGATCGAAGGCCACACCGCGATCGTGCGCGGCGCCGAGCGGCTCAGCGGCGCGCCGGTGATGGCCACCGACCTGCGCGCCTCGGCCTCGCTGATCCTGGCGGGCCTGGTCGCCGACGGCGACACCACCATCGACCGCATCTACCACCTGGACCGGGGGTACGAGAACATCGAGGAGAAGCTGGGGGCGCTGGGCGCGTCCATCCGGCGCGTCGCATGATCCTCAGCGGCCGCTTCAGCCGCCGGCGCAAGGTGTTGCTGGCGATCGTGGTGGTGCTGCTGGCCTGGGTCGGCTATGCCTGGTACACCGGCATCGCCATCACCCAGGGCATCGAGGAGCGCGACATGGACTGGAACGGCGATGGCCAGGTCACCCGCGACGAGATCTGGCAGTCGTTCTACGCGGTCGGCGTGAGCCGCACCCAGAACGGCCCGCGCGAATGCAGCACCTTCTACTGGCGCAGCACCGGCGCGCAGATCCGCGTGGATTGCCGCACCACCTTCAAGGCCGCGCCGGCGGAGAAGAAGTAAGGGCGTGGGGCAGGGCGCTGCCTGGGCGGCGCCCGCCTAGGCTGTGCACCAAGGGAGAGCGCTACCTGTCGCCCCGTTGCATGTTCCATGGATGGGCGTTGACTCGCGCCGTTTGGGGCTCCTGCAATCGCTCGCCGGTTTCCGCAGGGCGATTCGCATACTCGCGTCGGGGCTGAAGCCCCTCCCACATGGGACGCCACGCGCTGCGTTGGGAACTGCTGCTGCGCTTTCCCAAATCCCAATCCCGGCTCAGCGCGTCGGGGCTGAAGCCCCTTCCACATGGGAAGCACCACGGGCAGGGAGTTGCTGTTGCGATTCCCCAATCCCGGCTCCCCAATCCCAGCCCTCACACGGGAACGATCACGCGCGGGGAACCGCTTTCACGATTCCCCACTCCCGATTCCCAATTCCCGCGGCGAAGCCGCTTTCACGATTCCCCAATCCCCATTCCCCAATCCCGGCTCTTCAGCGCAACGCCTTGATCGTCAGGTCCAGCGCGTCCTGGCCGTTCTCGCGCTGCAGGATGCGCACTGGCACCGGCATGTCCGGCACGATCCAGGCAATGATTTCCTTGGAGCCGTCGGTGCGGCTGACCTTGGTCGCCTGCTCGGTCTTGCCGTTGACGGTGACCGCTTCCTTGCCGGCGACGCGGTAGGTCATCGGCTTGGCGCGGCCCTCGTCGACCATGCGGTAGCTCGGGGTCTTGCCGGCGTTGACGTCGCGCGCGATCGCCAGGTTGATCAGCAGCGCGTCCATGTCGCCCGGCTGCAGCTTCACCGGGCCGCGGCGGTCGGCCTTGAGGTCGCCGCCCCAGGTCGCCTGGCCGGTGCTCCAGTCGTAGTTGGCGGTCACCGCCTTCTTCTTGATCAGGAACACCGAGCGGTCGTCGCTGCTGAGCGGACGCAGCTGCCCGCCCTTTTCCTCGAACACGGTGCTCTGGCTGAGGTCGGCGACCTGGTTCTTGATCGCCAGGCTGTAGCGCCAGCGGTCGGCGCCTTGCTTGGCCAGGGTCATCACGCCGTTGGCCTGCATGCCCATGTAGCTGGCCTGGTAGTCCGCGGTGAATGGCTCCAGGGCCAGGGCGGGCAGGCTCGCCGTGGCCAGCAGGGCGGCGGCGAGGGCGGTCAGCGGGCGGGCGATGCGGGTCATGGTCAGGCTCCTTGGTATTCGGTCAGGCGCAGGTCGATGCGGTCTTCGCCGTCCTCGCGCTGCAGGATGCGCACCGGCGTCGGCACGCCGTTGGCGATCCACAGGATGGTCTCATTGCGGCCGCCATTGGTGCGCGACACCCGCAATGCGTCGTAGCTGATGTCGCCGACCTGCACGGTCTCGGTCTGGTCGGCGGCGCGGTAGACATGTTCGCGCACCCGGCCGACGTCGACGAAGCGGTAGGTCATGGTCTTGCCGGGTTGCGCGTCGCGCATCAGCGAGAGGTTGAGCAGCAGCGCGCTCTGGTCGCCGGGCTGCAGCGGGATCGGTGCCTGCCGGTCCTTCTTCAGGTCGCCGTCCCAACGCGCCACGCCCTGTTTCCAGTCGTACACGCCGGTGACCTTCTTGCCAAAGAACACCGCCTTCTTGACCGTGCTCTGGCTCTGCGGGACGTAGCGGCCGTCCTGCACGGTGAACACCGTGCTCTGTTCGATGTTGAGGCCGAGGATGCTGGCGAAG
>NZ_AQOJ01000748.1:0-5308 GCF_000364685.1 Xanthomonas sp. SHU 166 | reverse complement strand
TGCGCGGCGGGCGCCGGCGCGACCTGCGCAGCGACAATGGGCGCCAGCAGGCCGAGGCCGGACGCGACGAGGAAGGCGAACGGACGCGGAGCGAGCTTCATGGGATCGGCTGGCGTGAGCGGGAGGGAAGAGGGGGAGGGAGGGGCCGCGGAAGGTGCGGCAGCGCATTCAGGGAAGCAGCACGTCGTCGCAATCTAGGCGCAGCGGACTAAACCGGCACTGACCGTCCAGCCAGACCTTGCCGTCCCGTTCAGCCAGGCGGCCCGCCACGGCCAGCCGCAGCACCGCGCACAGCAGCCGGTGTTCGCGCGGCAGCAGGCGCTGCGCTAGGTCGTCGGGACCGTCGCCGGGCTGCACCGGCACCCGCACCTGCGCGATCACCGCGCCGGCGTCCAGTTCCGGCACCACGAAATGCACGCTGGCGCCGTGCTCGGCGTCGCCGGCCGCCAAGGCCTGGGCATGGGTGTGCAGGCCGCGGTACTTGGGCAGCAGCGAGGGGTGGATGTTGAGCAGGCGCCCGCCGAAGCGCTGCACGAAGCCTGCGCCGAGAATGCGCATGTAGCCGGCGCAGACCACCCAGTCCGCCCGTGCCGCGGCGACCGCGTCGCCCAGCGCCTGCTCGAAGGCGACGCGATCGGGGAAGTCCTGGGGCCGCGCCGACCAGCGCCGATCCGGCGCCACCATCGCCAGCGCCGGCGCCTCCGGACGATCGCCGAACACGCCGACCACCTCGGCATCGAGGGTGCCGGCGGCGATCGCGGCGAGGATGGCCTGCAGGTTGGAGCCGCGGCCGGAGGCGAGGACAGCGAGGCGGAGCGTCATCGGGCGGGAGTCCGGAACAGGGCGCCCACGGCCGGGCGCTGCAATGTCAGCAGGGTGGCGATGCCCAGTGCGGTGCCCAGCGGGAAGCCCAGGCAGGTGATCACGGCGCCGGCGTAGCACAGCCCCAACTGGCGGCGGTGGCGCAAGGCGCGCGCAACCAGCACCTTGAGCAGCAGCGCGAGCAGACCGAAGCCGAGCAGGATCGACAGCATCACGATCGCGATGACGCCGCTCTGTGCCTGGTCCGGGCTCTGGCCGACGGCGTTGAGCTGCGCCTCCTCGTGCACGCCGTAGGCCAGCAAAGCGCCCACCAGCAGCACCACGACGACCTGCAGCCCCGCCATGACGGCATACAGCGTCGCCAGGGTGTTCAGGTCGGAGGTGGCACGCACCACATCGGCGGCATGGCCGCCGGGGGCGGGGAGGGGCGGTGGCAGCGACATCGTCGGTCTCAGCGCAAGGTGGAGGGAAGCGGGCGCGGGGTGCGCCGCCACGGCCAGGCGCTGGCGCAGCCCAGCGTGGCCAGCAGCATGTCCATGTGCGCATCCCAGGGATCGCCCTGCTGGCCGTTGTAGGACTCGGCCTGCTCTGGCGACAGCAGCAGCGCGATCAGCCATTCCAGCCATTCGTAGACCAGGCTGACGCACATGATCGCCATCGTCGCCAAAACGAAGGCCTGCCGCGCCGACAGCGCCGGCCAGCGCTGGCGCACGTGGTCGCGTAGCGCCGGCGCGAAGCACACCCCGAACAGCAGGTGGATCAGCCGGTCGGTGTGATTGCGCTGCCAGCCGAACGCCGCACTCGGCGACCAGCCACCGGTCAGCGCGCGCAGCCACTGGTCGTAGGGCACATTGGAATACAGCCAGTGCGCGGCGATGTTGTGCACGCTGATGAAGAGGCAGATGGCGGCGAAATGGCCGGTGCGCAGCTGCCAGCGCCGGTCGTGCCAGACCAGCCAGGCCAGGCCCAGTACCGCCAGGGAGCTGTGCATGGCCTGTTCCGCCGGCCACAGCGGCCGCAGCCAACTGGCGGCGAACACCGCCAGCGCCAGCGTCAGCCAGGCGCGCTTGGCCGCCGCCATGCGGCTCAGCCGATGTGCACGCGTTCGCCGGCGTCCGCGGCGGCCACCACCGCGCCGATCTGCCAGTGCGCCAGGCCCAGGCTGTCCAGGCTGCGCTCCAGCGCGGCCACCTGCTCTGGCGCGGCGACCAGCACGAAACCGATGCCGCAGTTGAAGGTGCGCCACATCTCGCTGTCTGCCACCGCGCCTTCGCGCTGCAGCCATTCGAACACCGGCGGCAGGGTCCAGGCGCTGGCGCGGATGTCCAGGCCCAGGCCGTCCGGGATGACCCGGATGATGTTCTCGGTCAGGCCGCCGCCGGTGATGTGCGCCATGGCATGGATGGCTTCGCCCTGTTCGCGCAGCAGCGACAGGATCGGCTTGACGTACAGCGCGGTCGGCGCCATCAGCGCGTCGGTCAGGGCCACGCCGCCGACCTGCAGGTCGGCCGGGCGCCCGGCGCGGTCATAGATGCGGCGGATCAGCGAGTAGCCGTTGGAATGCGGGCCGGAGGAGGCGATGCCGATCAGCACGTCGCCCTGGCGCACGCGGGCGCCGTCGAGCAGCTGCGACTTCTCCACCGCGCCGACGGTGAAGCCGGCCAGGTCGTACTCGCCCGGCGGGTACATGTCGGGCATTTCCGCGGTCTCGCCGCCGATCAGCGCGCAGCCGGCCAGTTCGCAGCCGCGGGCGATGCCGCCGACCACCGCCACGGTGGTCTCCACGTCGAGCTTGCCGGTGGCGAAGTAGTCCAGGAAGAACAGCGGCTCGGCGCCCTGCACCAGCACGTCGTTGACGCACATGCCCACCAGGTCGATGCCGATGGTGTCGTGGCGGCCGAGCTGCTGCGCCAGCTTCAGCTTGGTGCCGACGCCGTCGGTGCCGGACACCAGGACCGGCTCGCG
This sequence comes from Xanthomonas sp. SHU 166, assembly GCF_000364685.1. Taxonomy (NCBI): domain Bacteria; kingdom Pseudomonadati; phylum Pseudomonadota; class Gammaproteobacteria; order Lysobacterales; family Lysobacteraceae; genus Xanthomonas; species Xanthomonas sp. SHU 166. The sequence goes on along the minus strand of NZ_AQOJ01000748.1, from coordinate 2,521 downwards.
GTACTTGCCGGACAGGTCGAACAGCGCGCCGAAGCCGCCCAGCCCGCCCATCACCTCGGGGCGGAAACTGCGCTTGACCAGGGGCTTGATGCGTTCGACGACGGCGTTGCCGGCATCGATGTCGACGCCGGCGTCGCGGTAGGTCAACGGGGCGGCGGCGGGGGGCTGGGAAGTGGTCACGGGCGGCGGGGTCGGCGGAAAGGCGGCGATTTTAACAGGCCGCATTGGCGCTAGGCCCGCATTCGGGCAACAATTCGCCCCGGATACGCCGAGTACTGGACCCTTCATGCGCCGCAGCCTTGCCTTCCTCCTGTCTTTCGCGCTGTGCCTGCCCGCCGCGACCGCCCTGGCCCAGGCCGAGCTGCGCACCGAGGGCGACGTGGCCGGCGCCACCGGCCCCTACGATGCCGAGGTGCCGGTCAACAGCCAGAGCGAGGCCGACCGCAACGGTGCCCTGTCCCGCGCGCTCGGCGTGGTGCTGGGCAAGATCTCCGGCGACAAGGGGGTGATGTCGCGGCCCGGGGTGACCCAGGCGCTGCGCAACGCCAAGAATCTGGTCGACACCTTCGACTACCGCCAGGACCAGGGCACCTCGCCGAGCGGTGCGCCCACCTTCCGCACCATCCTGGTGGCGCGCTTCCGCCCGCAGGACGTGGACGGCCTGGCCGCGGCGCTGGGGCTGCCGGTGTGGCCGCAGCCGCGGCCCAAGCCGGTGGTGTGGCTGGCCATCGACGACGGCAGCGGCCCGCGCCTGGTCGGCGTGCAGCAGTCCAACGCCGCGCGCAGCCTGCTCGATCGTGCGATCGAGCGTGGCTTCCGCCTCGGCCTGCCGACCGGCAACGCCGCCGAGCAGGCCCTGGCCGGCGCGATCTGGCGCCAGGACACCGCGGCGGTGGCCAGCGCCTCGTCGCGCTACAGCCCGCCGATGCAACTGATCGGCAAGCTGTACCGCGGCAAGGCCGGCGGCTGGACCGCGGACTGGACCTTCGTCGATAGCGGCAAGGTGCTGTCGACCTGGTCGTCCAGCGACGCCGACGCGCGCCGCGCCATGGCCAGCGGAGCCGACGGCGCCGCCGACGCCCTGGTCAAGCGTTATGCCAAGGCGGTCAGCGCCGGCCCGGCCGGGATCTACCGGGTGGTGATCACCGGCATCCGCAGCGCCGACGATTACCTGCGCGCCTCCGCCGCGCTGCAGAACGCCTCGGTGGTGCGGCGCATCGTGCCGGTCCGCGCCGATGGCGACCGCCTGGAGCTGGACCTGGACCTGCTCAGCGGCGTGTCCGGTCTGAACCGCATGCTCGGCCCGGACGGCGCGCTGCAGCCGGTGGTCGCGCCGGTCGACGGTCCGGTGATCCTCAACAGCGAGCCGACGGAGTACCGCCTGAAATGACGCTGTCGCCCGAAGCCGAGATCGCGCTGTTCCTGCGCCGCCTGAAATGGACGGCGGTGATCGTCGGCGTGCTGTGGGTGGTGTGGCTGCTGGCGCCGATCCTGACCCCGTTCGTGCTGGCGCTGCTGCTCGGCTGGCTCGGCGACCCGCTGGTGGACCGCCTGGAGCGCGCCGGGCGCTCGCGCAACATGGCGGTGACCCTGGTATTCGTGCTGATGGTGCTGCTGCTGGTGCTGGCGCTGGTGATCCTGGTGCCGATGCTGGAGCGGCAGATCGTCACCTTCATCGACGTGCTGCCGCAGGCGCGCGACTGGTTCATCGGCACCGCGATCCCGTGGGCCGAGCAGAAGACCGGGCTGGAGTTGATGGGCTGGCTGGATCCGGAGCGGCTGATCGACTGGATCCGCGGGCACTGGCAGCAGGCCGGCGGCGTCGCCGCGACCTTCTTCGGCTACCTGTCGCGCTCGGGCTTCGCGATGGTGACCTGGGTGGTCAACCTGGTGCTGCTGCCGATCCTGACCTTCTACTTCCTGCGCGACTGGGACCTGCTGGTCGCGCGCGTGGCCGCCACCATCCCGCGCAACCACGTCGGCACCATCACCCGCCTGGCGCAGCAGTCCAACGAGGTGCTGGGCGCGTTCATCCGCGGCCAGTTCCTGGTGATGCTGGCGCTGGGCGTGATCTACGCCGGCGGCCTGACCCTGGTTGGCCTCAAGCTCGGCCTGTTGATCGGCATCGTCGCCGGCCTGATCAGCTTCATCCCGTACCTGGGCGCGACCACCGGCATCCTGCTGGCGGTGCTGGCCGCACTGGTGCAGGCCAAGGGCTTCGACCTGCAGTTGCTGATCCTGGTCGGCGTGGTGTTCACCGTCGGCCAGTTGCTGGAAAGCTACGTGCTGACCCCGCGCATCGTCGGCGACAAGATCGGCCTGCATCCGGTGGCGGTGATCTTCGCGGTGATGGCCGGCGGCCAGCTGTTCGGCTTCCTCGGCATGCTGCTGGCGCTGCCGGTGGCGGCGGTGGCCAACGTGCTGCTGCACTACCTGCACGAGCAGTACCGGCAGAGCGACCTGTACGCGGGCGAGAAGTCGGCGATCCTGCTGGATACGGTCACCGAGCGCACCACCATCA
>NZ_AQOJ01000747.1:0-336 GCF_000364685.1 Xanthomonas sp. SHU 166 | reverse complement strand
GTCGCCCTCGACGGCCTGGAAGCGATCGCCGGGCAGCGCGAGGACGAGGTGGCGCTGTTCGATTTCCACAACCGTGCGCGCAGCGCCGGGGTGACCCTGCTGTACACCGCGCAGGCGATGCCCGACGGCCTGGCGCTCAGCTTGCCGGACCTGCGCTCGCGGCTGTCGCAGTGCACCCGCATCGCCCTGGCGCCACTGGACGACGCCGGCCGCGCCGCGGTGCTGCGCGAGCGCGCCCAGCGCCGCGGCCTGGTGCTGGAAGACGCGGCGATCGACTGGCTGCTGACCCACGCCGGACGCGACCTGGCCGGCCTGATCGGCCTGCTGGAGCGCCTG
>NZ_AQOJ01000746.1:0-5304 GCF_000364685.1 Xanthomonas sp. SHU 166 | reverse complement strand
AGCGGCGGGTGACGGTGCCGTTTTTGCGGAGGGTGGGAATCGGGAATGGGGAATCGGGAATGGGGAAAAACTGAGATCCCCGCGACCGAGGCCGGACTGCGGCATTCGAGAAAAACAGCGCTTCGCGCCGCGTGACCGGGCACGGCGCCGCTGATGTTCCGCGTGTTGTGCTCGGAATCGAAGGGTTCTGGAGATGCCCGCATGCCGCCGTGGGGCAGGCAAGCTGTGGGACCTCAGCTTTTCCCGATTCCCGATTCCCGTTTCCCCATTCCCAGCACCTCATCCAACTCCGCCAGCCGCTGCGGCGTCCCCACGTCGGTCCAGCGGCCAGGGTGGTGCAGGCCGTGCAGCTGGCCTCGTTCGGCCTGCGCACGCAGCAGCGGCACCACCGAGAAGCGGGGCGGCACGCCCGGCGCGGTCGGCGCCCGGGCGGCGATGATCTGCCAGTCGCGCAGCAGGGCGGGGCGGTACATGCCGATGCCGGCGTAGGTCAGCAGCGATTCGCCGGCGTTGTGCACGCGCCCGTCGTCCTGCAGGGCGAAATCGCCGTGCGCGGCATAGGCCGGCGGATCCACCAGCACCAGTTGCGCCAGGCCCGGCGGCTCGGGCGCCAGTCGGGCGAAATCGAAGTCGGTCCAGATGTCGCCGTTGACCAGCAGGAACGGCGCTTCGCCGAGCAGCGGCAGCGCGTGCAGCATGCCGCCACCGGTTTCCAGCGGCGTGGCGCCTTCGTAGGAATAGGCGATGCGCAGCCCGAACGCGCTGCCGTCGCCGAGCGTCTGCGGGAACTGTTCGGCCAGCCAGGACGTGTTGATCACCACCTCGCGCACGCCTAGCGCGGCGAGCTTGCGCAGGTGCCAGACGATCAGCGGCGTGCCGCCCACCGCGAGCAGCGGCTTGGGCGTGTGTGCGGTCAACGGACGCATGCGCTCGCCGAGGCCGGCGGCGAAGATCAGCGCCTTCATGCGCCGGCCGCCGCGCGCTGCGCCAGGGCCGGCTTGATCCGCGTCTGCAGCAGCTGCGCCAGCGGCTGCAGGGTCGGGTGCCGCGGCAATGCCTCGTCGAGGTAGGCGATGAAGCGCGGCACGTTGTCCAGGTACCAGGCCTTGCCGTCGCGGTAGTTCAGCCGCGCGAAGATGCCCAGGTTTTTCAGGTGGCGCTGCACGCCCATCCACTCGGCGTCGCGCAGGAACTGCGCCAGCGGCGGCACCGGGATCCCGGCCTGCAGCGCACGTGCGTGATAGCTGGCGAGCCAGGCGTCGACCTGCGTCAAAGGCCAGCTGACCGTGGTGTCCTTGAACAGGCTGACCGGGTCGTAGGCCACCGGTCCGATCACGCAGTCCTGGAAATCCAGCACCGCCGGGCCGTCGGCCGCCGGCATCAGGTTGCGCGGCATGAAGTCGCGATGCACCAGCACCTGCGGCTGGGTCAGCGCGTTGTCCATGAGCTGATGCTGCACGCCGTGCAGGGCCGCGCGTTCGTCGGCATCCAGGGTGATGCCCAGGTGGCGTTGCAGGAACCACTCCTCGAACAGGCCCGCGTCGCGTTGCAGCAGCGCCTCGCCGAACACGCCCATGCCTGGCGGCGGCGCGATCGCCTGCAGCCGCAGCAACTGGCCGAGCGCGGCGTCGAAGTGCGCGTCCGCCGTGCTCGTGTCCAGGCATTGCGCCAGGGTCGGTTGGCCCAGGTCTTCCAGCAGCAGGAAGCCGGCCTCCGCGTCCTGCGCCAGGATTTCCGGGACCCGCACGCCGCCGCCGCGCAGCAGCGCGTGCATGCGCAGCCACGGCCGCACGTCTTCCAGGTCCGGCGGCGAATCCATCACGATGCGGCTGACGCCGTGGCCGTGGCTGCGCCAGTAGCTGCGCTGGCCGGCGTCCACCGAGGCGCGCTGCAGCGTCGCCTGTGCGTCGTCCAGGGCCGTGCGCGCCCAGGCCAGGCGTTGCGCGGCGCGTGCCGCAAGAACATCGGGAACCATCGGGCTGGCGCTCATCGGCAGGCTGCGGCGGAAACGAGCCGCACAGCGTAAACGGGCGCCGCCGCTGTGGCGAGCGGCGCGCCGTGCCTCAACGCTTGCTGGAGAACAGCCGCAACAGCGCGAGCAGGGCGATGGCGCCGAGCAGCGCACCGAGGAAGCCCGCCGGCTCGCCACGGCTGTACCAGCCCATGTAGTGGCCGAACCAGCCGGCCAGCAGCGCGCCGGCGATACCCAGCAACACGGTGAACAGACAGCCGGAGCGTCCGCTGCTGGGGCCGAGGAAACGCGCCAGCAGGCCGACCACGAAGCCCACCAGGATGATGTAGAGCCAGCTGTCGCTGCCGAACAGAGTGTGCATGGGAAGCGTTCCGGACGCGGAGGGGGATCAGCGTCGGATCGTGCCAGATCGACTGTGATGGCGTCGATGCTTGGATGCGGGCAGCAGGCGGCCAGCCCATGGGGCTGGCCGCTCGCGCTGTCCAACGGTCACGCTAGGGAGGGGCGTCGCGTGTGGACCGACGCCTCTCCTGCAGAAAGCCAGGGAAATCAGGCGCTCAGGAAACCGGCTCCGCCAATCCCCAATCCCGAATCCCCAATCCCGGCCCCATCAACAGCACCCATGCCCACCATGCTGCTCGCCGCCGGCCACCGCCGCGCTGCCGGTGGTCTCGCCGCGCAGGCTGGCGGCATGGTGGGCGGCGATCACCCGCGACACGCAGGCGGTGACCCGCTTGCCCATCGGGATGTGCAGGAACTCGTTCGGGCCGTGCGCGTTGGAATGCGGGCCGAGCACGCCGGTGATCATGAACTGCGCGCCGGGGAACTTCTCGCCGAGCATGCCCATGAACGGAATCGAGCCGCCTTCGCCCATGTACATCGCCGGCTTGCCGAACGCCGCCTGCGAGGCCGCTTCGATCGCATCCGTCAGCCACGGCGACTGCGCCGGTGCGTTCCAGCCGGAGGAGGACTTCTCCAGCGCCAGCGACACCTCGGCGCCGTACGGCGGATCGCGCAGCAGCACGTCCTTGAGCAGTTCGCCGGCGTGCTTGCCGTCCAGCGTCGGCGGCAGGCGCAGCGACAGCTTCACCGCGGTTTCCGGGCGCAGCACATTGCCGGCCGAGGCCAGCGGCGGCAGGCCGTCGGCGCCGGTCACCGACAGTGCCGGGCGCCAGGTGCGGTTGAGCACCAGCTCGGACAGGTCCTCGTGCATCGGCCGCATGCCGGGCAGGAACGGGAACTTGCTGTAGACCTCGTCGCCCAGCACCTCGGCGACCTTGCGCGCCTGCGCCAGCCGCTCCTCGGGGATGTCGGCGTACAGACCCTCGACCTTGATCTTGCCGGTGGCTTCGTCCTCCAGCCGCGACAGCAGGTCGCGCAGCACGCGGAAGCTCGACGGCACCACGCCGGAGGCGTCGCCCGAATGCACGCCTTCGCTGAGCACCTTGACGCTGAAGTTGCCGCCGGCCAGGCCGCGCAGCGAGGTCGTGCACCACAGTTGTTCGTAGTTGCCGCAGCCCGAATCCAGGCACACCACCAGCGAGGGCTTGCCGATCCGCGCCGCCAGGTGGTCGACGTAGGCGGGCAGGTCGTAGCTGCCCGATTCCTCGCAGGCCTCGATCAGCACCACGCAACGCGCGTGCGGGATGCCCTGGTCCTGCAGCGCCTGGATCGCCGCCAGCGAACCGAACAGGGCGTAGCCGTCGTCGGCGCCGCCGCGGCCGTACAGGCGGTCGCCCTTGAGCACCGGCGTCCATGGGCCCAGGTCGGCGTCCCAGCCGGTCATTTCCGGCTGCTTGTCCAGGTGCCCGTACAACAGCACGGTGTCCTCGCCGGTCGCGTCGCTGCTGGCCGGCACCTCCAGGTAGATCAACGGGGTGCGGCCTTCCAGTTGCACCACCTCCACCTGCAGGCCGGGGATCGCCTGCGCGCGCGCCCAGCGCTCCATCAGCGCCACCGCATCGGCCATGTAGCCATGCGCGACCCAATCGGCGTCGAACATCGGCGATTTGTTGGGGATGCGGATGTAATCGACCAGTTGCGGGACGATGTCGTCATCCCACTTTTCGCTCAGGAAACGGTCGATCTTGGCACTGTCCATGAAAAGCTCCGAAGTGATTGCACACGTGTGCAGCCATTCTACGCCCCGGTGCCCGTGTAGGGTTTTTCCTACACGGCGACGCGCCGTTTACCTGCTGTTTGTGACGCGTTCCGACGATAGGCTGTACCCATGTGGCGAGCGATGCTGACAACGCCGGCAGGAAAGGCCGGCGAAGTCCCCATCCAAGTCACAAGGAGCGTTGCCATGCAGTCTTTTATCGTGGTCCTGAAGTCGCTGGTCGTTGCCCTGATGCTGTCCGGTTCCGCGCTCGCCGCGGACAAGGTCAACATCAACTCCGCTGGAGCGGAGGAAATCGACCAGGTGTTGGTGAACGTGGGGGCCTCCAAGGCCCAGGCGATCGTCGACTACCGGCAGGCGCACGGACCTTTCAAGAGCGCCGAGGAACTGGCACTGGTGAAAGGCATCGGACTCAAGACGGTCGAGCGGAACCGCGACCGGATCGATGTGGGCGCCACGAAGGCACCCGCACCGACAGCCGCCAAGCAGGCAGCTGCCAAGCCGGTGGAAAGGCGTTAAAGGGATTTGCAACGAAAGGATAGGGCCGGCGCTGGACGCGCGGCCGCAGCCTCACTGAGCAGGATGCGAAGGGGGAAGGCAGGAAGCCGACAGGGAGGTACATCGTCGCCCGGCGTTGCACAGTGACGTGCAGCCGGGCGATGTTTTTTTGGGCGCCATGGCGCCTCTTGCGTCGCATATTCGGGCTGGCCAAGGATAGGCCGCTTGCCCTGATCGTGCAGAATGCGCGCATGGACTGGTGCATGCTGCCCGCGCGGGTGATCCCCGCCAATGAGTATCGCCGCGAACGCTGGCGCAACGGCCTGGGCTGGACCCGGGAGATCCTGCGTCTGCCGGCCGCCGGCGATGACTGGGTGCTGCGCCTGTCCATCGCCGAGATCGAGCAGGATGCCGCCTTCTCAGCTTTCCCCGGGATCGACCGCGAACTGGTCCTGCTGCGTGGCAACGGCGTGCGCCTGCGTTTCGACGACGGCGAGGAACAGGTGCTGCAGGATCCTTGCGCGCGCCTGCGCTTCGCCGGCGAGCGGCCGCTGCGTGGCGAGTTGCTGGACGGGCCGACCCACGATTTCAACCTCATGTGGCGACGCGACCGGCTGCGCACGCAACTGCTGCACCGGCCGCTGGTTGGGCCGATGCTGTTCTTCGCCGAGCCCGGTGTCGCCTGGGCCGTTCATCTTCTGGCAGGGCAAGCGCA
>NZ_AQOJ01000745.1:0-1706 GCF_000364685.1 Xanthomonas sp. SHU 166 | reverse complement strand
TGCCGCCATTGGCGGCCGGCGACAGTGCCTGGTTGGCCGCCGATGCCAGGCGCCGCTTTGCTTTGAGCGGGGGCGGGGAGGTGTTGGCGATGCGCATCGAGGCCCTGCCGACGCCGGCGGACTGAGCCCGCTCCACCACGCGCGCGGCTCTTGCAGCGTCGACGCCGACCGCGTCCAATGCGCGAACGCGGCCATCCGGGCCGTACAGCGGAAGCCGACAGGTGCTCTCGGACAACAGGTGGTTGGCGAAAATTCTGGTGGCGGACGCGGACGCGGTCTTGCGCGACCGGATTCGCGATTACCTGGCGTGTTTCAACCTGCAGGCCCACGACGCCGACAGTGCGCCGCACCTGCAGGCGCAACTGGCGGCCGGGCATTACGACGCGGTGGTGCTCGATGCCGGCCTCGACGGTGCCGAGGGCCTGCGCTTGTGCCGGCAACTGCGCGACCGCGGCGATATCGCCATCGTGATGATGGCCGACCGCGCCGAGCCGGTGGACCGGGTGATCGGGCTGGATCTGGGCGCGGACGACTTCCTGGTGCGGCCGCCCGACCTGCGCGAACTGGTGGCGCGGCTCAACGCGGTGCTGCGTCGGGTGCGCGCGACCCAGCCGCCGGCAGCGGCGCATGGCGGCTGGCAGGTCGATGCCGCGCGGCACCAGGCGGTGGCGCCGGACGGGCGGACGATCCCGCTGTCGCCCGGCGAACTGCGGCTGATGGCGGTGTTCCTGGAGCAGCCGGGCGAGGTGCTCACGCGTGAGACGCTGCGCACCGCGCTGGGTGACGGCGAGGCCAGCATGCCTGCGGGCAGTCGCGGCATCGATCTGCAGGTCTCGCGGCTGCGCCAGAAGCTCGGCGACGACCCGCTGGTGCCGCAATGGATCCGCACGGTACGCGGCAAGGGCTATGTGTTCGAGCTGCAGCGCATGGGGTTGCCGGCGTCGCGCTGATGGCGCGACGGCGTGGCGTTCCTGGCGTCGTCGCGGCCGTAGCCGCCACCGTAGCAGTGGCGGTCGGGTCGCGGCGCGTTGTCCGGAACACGCCGGCGCCAGGTCTCGCGCGGTGCCCTGGTGTTCTCCCGGCCGCGGCTCATCCAGCAGAGTGCCGCGCTCAGCTCAGCCCCTTGCTAACGCCGCGAAGCCGCTGCTGAGCCGTTCCTGCACTGCGCCGTCGTGGCGCACCAGGAAGCGCACCGCCAGTCCTTCGCGCTCGGCGCAGGCCAGCCCGGCTTCCACACCGAGCACGCTCAGGGCAGTGGCCCAGGCATCGGCACGCATGGCATCGGCGGCCACCACCGTCACCGCGGCCAGCGTCGCGGCGATCGGTCGGCCGCGACGCGGATCCAGTAGGTGTCCATAGCGTCGTCCGTCCTGTTCGAAGTGGTGCCAGCGGTCGCCGGAGGTGGCCACCGCCAGGCCATCGACCGCGAGCGCGCGCGGCGATGCATCGCCATGCACCTCCTCATCCGCAGCGGCCTCGATCAACACCCGCCACGGCTGCGCGTCCGGCTTGCGGCCGTAGCCATAGAGATCGCCGCCGACCTCGACCAGTGCGCTTTCCACGCCATGCGCACGCAGCGCCGTCGCCGCCAGGTCGACGCCGTAGCCCTTGGCGATCGCCGACAGATCCAGATGCAGCCCGCCCGGCTGGTGCCAGCGGCCTGCGTCGTCGACGTTCAGCCGGCGCCAGTCGCCCGCGGCGCGGGC
>NZ_AQOJ01000744.1:0-9674 GCF_000364685.1 Xanthomonas sp. SHU 166 | reverse complement strand
GCGGGCTCCGGCACCCGCCGATCTCCGGCGGTGGCGCCGAAGCCCCACGCGCCGACTACGGTGCCGATCGTGGGATCGAAGGCGCCGCCGCTGCGATGCGCCACCTCCAGCGCGCAGCGCATCACCGTGTCGAACGCGGCAGGCAAGGCGTGCCAGGTATCGGCGTCGGCGCGGTTGTAGCGGCTGAGATCCGATTGCGCGTCCCACGTGCTCATCTGCGCGACGACCAGATCGAGCTGCGCCTGGATCGCATCGCGCAATGCGTGCAGGTCGCTGCGTTGGGGCGGCAGCAGCCTGGCGCTCCAGCGCGTGCCCATGCTGCCGCCGTGCAGCGTGGCGATGCCGGCGCTGGCGCGGACTGTGGTCGGTGAAGCGGGGCGACTCACGCGTCGACGCAGCGCGACCGTACAACGGCAGCGCGCAGGTGCCCTACGCGCGACCGTGTGCCGGCGGCATGTTCGGCGTTCCGGTCCCCACGCCCGCTCATGTCTCCGACCAGTCGCGCAGCAGGTTGTGGTAGACGTTGGTCAGGCGCAGCAGCGCCGCCGCGTCCGCGCCGCTGGCGGTCAGCGCCTGGATCGCGGTGTCCAGGTCGAACAGGGTCTGCCGCCGGCCGGCGTCGCGCACCAGGCTCTGCACCCAGAAGAACGATGCCATGCGTGCGCCGCGGGTCACCGGCGCGACCCGGTGCAGGCTGCTGGACGGATACAGGATCAGATCGCCGGCGGGCAGCTTGACCTCATGCTCGCCGTAGGTGTCGTGGATCAGCAGTTCGCCGCCGTCGTACTCCTCCGGCGCACTCAGGAACAGGGTGCAGGACAGGTCGCTGCGCACGGTCAGCGCCGGCTGCGCGGCGGTGGCGGCCTGGGTCATCACCGCACCGTCGACGTGCAGGCCGTAGCTGCCGCCGCCGCTGTAGCGGTTGAAGCGCGGCGGGATGGTGCGCAGCGGCAGCGCCGCGGCGAAGTACAGCGGGCTGCGCGCCAGTGCGCTCAGCACCGCCTGGCCGAGGTCCTGCTTCAGCGGCGAGGCGTCGGCCAGTTGCAGGTTGCGCTTGACCTGCGCGCCCTGCGCGCCGACGGTTTCGCGGCCGTCCACCCAGTCGGCGGTCTCCAGTGCCTGGCGGAACCGCGCGACCTCATCGGCGCTGAGGATGTCGGGAATGTGCAGCAGCATGGGGCGCTCCGGCGGTGGACGCCCAGGATAGGGCGTCCACCGCGCGTTGGCAGGCGCGGTCGCTCAGAACCGGAGCTCGGCAGTCAGCAGCACCGAGCGCGGCGCGCCGGGCGTGTAGCGGAAGCCGCTCTTGTTGATCGCGGCGACGTAGTCCTTGTCGAACAGGTTGTAGGCGTTCAGGCGCAGCGCCACGTGGTCGTTGACCGGGTAGCTCAGCACCGCGTCCCACACGGTGTACGACTTCACGAACGCCGGCGTGCCGACCGCGCCGTCGCGGCCGCGCTTCATCTCGCCCGAGTAGCGCACGCCGCCGCCGACGGTCAGCCCGAACGGCAGGGTGTAGGTGGTCCAGGCGGTGAACGCGCTGTCCGGCGTGTAGGCCAGATCCTGGCTGCCGTCCTGCGAGACGGTCGTGCCTTGACGCACCCGCGCATCCAGCTTGGTGTAGCCGCTGGACAGCGACCAGCGCTCGGTCAGCTTGCCCACCGCCGACAGTTCGATGCCTTGCACGCGCTTCGCGCCGCTCTGGTAGTACAGCCCGTCGCTGCCCTGCACGATCTCGTTGTTCACGTCGGTACGGAACAGCGCCAGCGTCGCGAACAGCGCGTCGTCGATGAAGTTCCATTTCGTGCCGACCTCGGCGGTCTTGGCCTTCTGCGGATCGAAGCGCGGATTGTTGGCGTTGTTGGCCGAGGCGCTCAGTTCCAGCGTGCTGCCGCCGGGCGGCTGCTGCGAGGTGGCGAAGTTGGCGTATACGCTCACGTCCTCGTTGGCCTTGTAGACCGCGCCGAGTTTCCAGCTGAACAGCGTGTCGGCGATATCGGTGTCCAGGCCGACCACGGTGGTGCAGGGCGCGGCGGTGGCGGTGGCGGAACTGCACACCAGGCTGTCGAAGTCGGTCTTGTAGCGATCCGCGCGCACTCCGGCCGTGACCAGGAAGCTGTCGCCGAACTTCAGCGTGTCGAAGGCATAGGCCGAGTAGGTGGTGGTGGTGCCATGGCTGCGCGCGCCGTTGCGCGCGGTGCGCAGCGGCGTGGTGTTCCAGTCCGGCGCATAGAGGTTGGCCGGATTGGCCGCCAGCCAGGCGGCGCGGTCGACGATGTTGTGGCCCCAGCTGCGCAGTTCCTCGCGCGAGGCTTCCACGCCGGTGCTGAGGTTGTGCTGCACCGCGCCGGTGGCGAAGTCCACGCGCAGGTTCAACTGGTCGGCGAGGGTGGTGTACTGCTGGTCCTTGAAGGTCGGCAGGCTGCGCAGCACCGTCCAGGTCGCAGGATCCGCCGGATTCGGCGTGCGCAGGTTGGCGGCGTTGGGCATGAACGCGAACAGCAGGTAGTCCTGCTCGTTGCGGCCCCAGCGCGCGGTATTGGTCAGCTTGACCGTGTCGGACACGTCGTGCTCGATGCGGAACGTCGCCATCTTCGCGGTCACGTCGTCGTGGTCGTCGCGGGTGCCGTAGAAGTTGCTGCTGTCCACGCGCGCCGCGCTGCCGAGCCACGGCCGTGCGGGGTCGGGCGAGCTGTAGCCGGGCAGGCCGAGGGTGGGCACGCCGCCGTCGGGCACGTTGTCCTGCTTCACGTACAGCAGGTCGAGCAGGTAGCGCGTGTCGGTGCCCAGGCCGAACGCCAGCGACGAGGCCAGGCCCCAGCGCTTGTTGGCGACATGGTCGCGGCCGATGGCGTCGCTGTCCTGGCCCATCACGTTCAACCGCAGCGCGCTGCTGGCGCCGAGCGCCTGGTTCCAGTCTGCGGTGGCGCGGCGCTGGCCATGGTCGCCACCGGACAGCGTGGCGCTGCTGGCGTTGTCCAGGTGCGCCTGCTTGCTGACCAGGTTGATCGCGCCGGTCGGCGCGCTGCGCCCGTTGTCGGTGCCGGCCGGGCCTTTCTCGACCTCGATCTGCTCGATGTTGAACACGTCGCGCGAGATCGAGCCGAGGTCGCGCAACCCGTCGACGAAGATGCTGCTGGAGCTGTCGAAGCCGCGCATGTAGATCGCATCGCCGGTGCTGGTGTTGCCGTTCTCGCCGACATAGAAGGTGCCCACGCCCGGACTGTTGCGCAGCGCTTCGGTGAGGGTGGTGGCGCCCTGTTCGTTGAACAGGTCCTTGCCGATGATGTTGAGGGTCTGCGGGGTGTCGATCAGCGGCTGGGTGAACTTCGGCGAGTCCGGCACTTCCACCAGGTAGCGCTTGGCGCGCTGGGCCTGCACGTCGACCTTGTCCAGGGTGGTGGGCTGGTCGCCGGTGTCCGCATGCGCGGGGGAAAGCAGGCTCAGCCCACCGAGCAGCACGGCGGTGCTGAGGGTCGGTGCGGCGGCCTGGCGGGTCACGGCGTGTTTGCGGCGCTTGATCGGAGAAGTCATGGGCGGTTCGGTTTGCAGGAGGGGCGGCACCCCGATCGCGGGCAGCGGCCGTCCCCCAGTGGGAGCGGCCGCGGCGGCGAGATCGGGCGGCTGGGCGAAACGGTGTCTGCCGCGCATGCGATGCAGGCAGTGCATTCATTTTCCATGCAAATGCGAATTGTTTGCAATCTCTTTGTCATCGGTGCCGGTCCGCCGCGGTTCGGATAGCCGGACTCGCCAGAAAATGCGGCCCATCGACCAAGGCGCGCAATCGGCCAAATGACCCGGCACTGAGCGGTTTAGGGGCCGTCCGTGCGGGCGCGCGACGCCAGCGCCGACCAGGCGGGCGCTGCGGGTACGTGGAAGTCCGAACTAGGGGCGGTAGAGAGGCGCGCCGGTGTCAGGCAGCCGATGCTGCCTGGAGATGGCGTGGTACCGACGGCGCAGTGTCGCTGCCGGATCGTCGCACTAGGTGCGTTTCGAGGTATGCCGAAGGAGCGGGTGTGGCAGTGCCGGATCGCGTGTCGCCATGAGCGTCGCCAGTGTCGGCGGACCACGAAGCCAGGCCGGTACTCGCCCTCTGTGCAAGGGCGGCACGCGCCAATGCTGTCGGGATTAGCCGCTTGCGGCGCCGTCCTGCGGCACCGCAAGCAGCGGGGTTCAGGCCGCCGCGGCCTGTGCCACGCGCGGGCCTTCGCGCAGGGCGCGGCCGATCAGCCCGACCAGCAGATCCAGCTCTTCGCTGTCCATCGCGAAGTGCGGGGTGAAGCGCAGCGAGTTCTCGCCGCCGTGGATCACGTTGACGCCGTGCTGGCGCAGCCACTCCTCGGTGGAGCCGGCGCCGTAGCACTTGTATTGCGGGGCCAGCGCGCAGGAGAACAGCAGGCCGGTGCCCTGCACCTGGGTGATGGCGCCGCCGAGTTCGGCCTTGAGCTTCTCCAGCTTCTGCACCGCCTCGGCGCCGCGCTCGCGGATGTTGGCGCGCACCTGCGGGGTCAACTGCGCCAGGGTCGCGGTAGCGACGTCGAGCGCGCGCGGGTTGCTGGTCATGGTGTTGCCGTAGGTGCCCTTGCGATACACCTGCGCCGCGTGCTCGGTCACCGCCAGCACCGACAGCGGGTACTGCGCGGCGTTGAGCGCCTTCGAATAGGTTTCCAGGTCCGGCGGGTCGAGCTGCTCGAAGCCGGGATAGTCCACCACCGACAGCACGCCGTGCGCGCGCAGGCCGGCCTGGATCGAGTCGACCAGCAGCAGGCTGCCGTGGTTGCGGGTCAGTTCGCGCGCGGCGGCATAGAACGCCGGCGGCAGCGCGCGGCCGGGGTCGCCTTCGCCCATCACCGGCTCCAGGAACACCGCCTCGATGAACCAGCCGTGCTGCTCGGCCTCGGCGAAGGCGCGGCGCAGCGCGTCCACGTCGTAGGGCGCGATGGCGATCAGCCCATCGTCGCCGCGGTAGCTGGCCAGGTGCTGCAGATAGGTCTTGCGGCTGGAGTCGGAGTACATGCCGGGCCGGTCGGTGCGGCCGTGGAAGCTGCCCTTGACCACCAGGCGCTTGATCTTGGCGCCGGCGTGGCGTGCGCCCGGATCGGTCTGCAGCTTGGCGTTGATGTCGACGATGCGCGCGGCCAGGCCCACCGATTCGGAACCGGAATTGAGGCACATGAAGCGGGCGTACGGACAGCCGCCGCGGCGGTGGCCGATCTCCGCACGCAGCGCGCGCTCGAAGCGCAGCTGCGACAGGTTGGGGGTCATCACGTTGGCCATCACCTGCGGCCGCGCCATCGCCTCCAGCACCGCCTCCGGGGTGTGGCCGAAGCCGAGCATGCCGTAGCCGCCGGCGTCGTACAGCACCGCGCCCTTCAGCGTGACCACCCACGGGCCGCGCGCGCTCAGCGCCACGTATGGGGTCACCGCGTCGTCGGCGTAGAAATTGACGAACCCGGCCTGCAGGCGGCGGATCTGCTCGGCCTCGTCGAGGTCGAGCAGGTCGCCGAATTCCGCGGCGATGCGCGCGTAGTCCGCACCGGCCGCGTCGATCGCCGCGCGCAGCGACGGATGCGAGGCCGCCAGGCGCTCGATGCTGGCGTCGTCCAGGCCCTGGGTCAGGCGATCGCCGGCGTGGGCACGGAGCGGGGCGAGGGGGCCGAGTACGGTCATGGAGATCTCCTGAAGGCGGGCTGTCTGGCGACGATCCTGTCTATTATCGGGACAGGATCGTCGAATGGCAGCGTGAATCCGTGCAGGAATTGACGCATTTTCGTCGATTCGACGAAAATAGGTGGTCATGAAGATCACCGCCTCCGACGACGCCCTGCTGTCGCTGCTGCGCGAGGACGCGCGTGCCTCCACCGCCCAGATCGCCCGTCGCCTGGGCGTGTCGCGGACCACCGTGCAGAGCCGGATCGAGCGCCTGGAGCGCGAGGGCGTGATCTGCGGCTATACCGTGCGCACCCGCGACGACTACGAACAGGGCCATATCCGCGCGCACATCCTGATCACCGTGCTGCCGAAGAAGATGACCTCGGTGGTCAAGGCACTGCGCGAGATCGATGCGGTGCGCGTGCTGCATTCGGTCAGCGGCTCCTTCGACCTGATCGCGCTCGGCGTGGTGCCGGGTGTCAACGACATGGACGAACTGACCGACCGCATCGGCGCGCTGGACGGGGTGGAGCGCACCACTTCGTCGATCATTCTGTCCACCAAGTTCGAGCGGTGAGAGGCCGGGATTCGGAATTAGGGAGTGGGGCTTCGCAACAGTGCGATCCCGCTTTGCTTCAACGAATCCCTAATCCCGAATGCCCAATCCCGGCGCCGCTACAATGGCCGGCCCATTCCCGATCTCCCCCGGCGCCTTGAAAAAATCCGATTTCCACTACGACCTGCCTGAAGACCTGATCGCGCAGCAACCGCTGGCCGAGCGCTCGGCCAGCCGGCTGTTGCTGATACCGCCGGCGCCGGCGGCCTTCGCCGATCGGCACGTGCGCGATCTGCCGGAACTGCTGCGTGCCGGCGACCTGCTGATCTTCAACGACACGCGGGTGATCCCGGCGCGGCTGTTTGGGCAGAAGAGCACCGGCGGGCGGGTCGAGATCCTGATCGAGCGGCTGCTCGGCGGCCAGCGCGCGCGGGCGCAGCTGGGCGTGAGCAAGTCGCCCAAGGCCGGGGCGCGCATCGCCCTGGATGCCGGCGGCGAGGCCGAGGTGCTGGGCCGCGACGGCGAGTTCTACCAGTTGCAGTTCCATGTGGACGGCGCGTTGGAGCACTGGCTGCAGCAGGCAGGACGCTTGCCGTTGCCGCCGTACATCCGCCGCGAGCCGGGCCTGGACGACCGCGAGCGCTACCAGACCGTGTTCGCGCGCGAGGCCGGTGCGGTTGCCGCGCCGACCGCCGGGCTGCATTTCGACGCGCCGTTGCTGCAGGCGCTGCAGCAGCGCGGGGTCGAGGTCGGGCACGTGACCCTGCATGTGGGCGCCGGCACCTTTCAGCCGGTGCGGGTGGAAGCGCTGGAGCAGCACCAGATGCACCGCGAGTGGCTCAATGTCGGTCCCAGCCTGGTCGAGCAGGTACGGCGCACGCGTGCGGCCGGCGGCCGCGTGATCGCGGTCGGGACCACGGTGGTGCGCGCGCTGGAGAGCGCGTCCAAGGACGGCGAACTGCATCCGTTCGCCGGCGAGACGCAGATCTTCATCCTGCCGGGCTACCGCATCCGCAGCGTCGACGCGATGGTGACCAACTTCCATCTGCCGGAAAGCACGCTGCTGATGATGGTCTCGGCCTTCGCCGGCCGCGAGCGCATCTTCGCCGCCTATCGCCACGCCATCGCCGAGCGCTACCGCTTCTTCAGCTACGGCGACGCGATGCTGTTGTGGAGCAGCGAGACGCCGGCAGACCGCGTGGGCTGACCCGCGTGAGGTCGTGCGGTCGTGGCGGCCGTCGATCGAACGCGTTGGCGAAGATGGTGGCGTTGTTACGCCCAGTCGGTGAACGCATCGACGACGCGTGCGCCGCGCACCGATGAGCGGGCGTCGTCGCGCTGGCGGTGCATGACATCGCGCCTCACCTCTGGCCTGCCGCTGCACAAAACGCAAGCCACCGCGAAGCGTCGCGAAACCAGCCTGCATCCGCGTGATTGCACGAGGCGGCGCTCGTACTCTCATCCGCCCCTTCGGGGCACCTTCTCCCGAGGGGAGAAGGGAGAGGCCAAAGCCCCTCTCCCTCCGGGAGAGGGGGGGTGAGGGTGAGGCAGCGCGCAGCGACAGCCCATCAACCCCGCATCGCGCAGACACGGTATCGCGCCCGTATCAACGACCATGCAGCAGCAGGGGCCAGACGTTCTTGCCAATCCTCAAGGGCTTCACCACGGCCGCAGGCCCGTCATCCCGACTCCCCAATCCCGACTACTTGATCGGCTCGTCCAGCATCAGTTCGCGCACGAACCGCACCGGCGGGGCGCCGTAGGACAGCACCTGGTCGTGGTAGGCCTTGAGGTTGAACTTGGCGCCGAGCTTGTCCTGCATCGCCTTGCGCAGGTCCAGGTGCTCCTGCACGCCGACGAAGTAGGTTGGCAGCTGCGCCGAAGTCAGCTGCGCG
Organism: Xanthomonas sp. SHU 166; assembly: GCF_000364685.1. NCBI lineage: Bacteria > Pseudomonadati > Pseudomonadota > Gammaproteobacteria > Lysobacterales > Lysobacteraceae > Xanthomonas > Xanthomonas sp. SHU 166. The sequence goes on along the minus strand of NZ_AQOJ01000744.1, from coordinate 1,571 downwards.
CGCACCCACTTGCCCTCGGCCTCGCTCTGCTGCTGGAAGGTGTCGTGGACCATCAGGTGCAGCGCCTGTTCCTTGCTCCAGCCGTCCACGTGCACGCCCTGGTCGAGCAGTGCGTTGGCGATGCTGCGCAGGTAGAACTTCAGCTGCACCAGGTGGAACAGCGGATCGTTGTCCAGGTAGCCCTGCTCCTGCATCATCCGCTCGGTGTACACCGCCCAGCCTTCGGCGAACACGCCCGAGCGCAGCACGCCGCGCAGGGTGGAGGGGAACTTGGCCGAATGCCAGCCTTCCACGTAATGCCCGGGCACGCCCTCGTGGATGCTCAGCAGGTGGATCATGCGGCTGTTGTATTCGCGCAGGAACGAGTCGGCCTGTTGCGCGTTCCAGTCGTCGGGAATCGGCGACACCGCGTAGAAGGTCTTCAGGTTCTTGTCCAGCGGGCCGGGCGAATCGCAGTACGCCACCGCCACGCCGCGCTGGAATTCGGGCATCAGGATGATGTCCACCGGCGCATCGGGCAGGGTCACCAGATCCTTCTTGCGCACGAAGTCGGTGGCATCGGCCAGCGAGGCCTTGGCGGCCTCGACCACCTTGTCGCGCGCCGGATGCTGCGCATAGGCCAGCTCCAGCGCCGCCTCGATCGCCTTCTGCTGCTGTTCGTCGCTGGGCGCATCGACCAGGGCCGGTGCGCCGGGTTTGTCCTTGAGCACGGTGCGGGCGATGCCGTACATGTCCTGGCGCACGCGGGAGAGCTCGGCCTCGGCGCGCTGTTTGATGTCGGCGCGCGACAGCGAGGAATTGAGCGCGAACTTCAGCTTCTGGTCGTACTTCTCCGCGCCGAGGCGGAAGTCGCCCTTGGCGTTGGGCACCAGGGTCTGGTCCAGCCAGGTCTGCTGTTCGGCCACGGCCTTCTTCAGGCCCTCGATCGCCGCTTGCAGACGCTGCGCGTCGGCCTGCGGCAGTTCCTGGATGTGCGGGACGATGAAGCTGTCGACGATGCTGAGGATGCCGCGGTTCTGCTTGGCCACGGTCTTGGCGCTGATCTCCGACACGCGTGCCGGGTCGAGGTTGGCGCGCGCCTGCGCGAACAGCGCCGGGATCTTCTCCATGCGCGCGGTGGCCGACTTCAGCCGCTCCGGCAGCGGCGCGAACTCGCGCGCCATCAGCCCGTAGATCGCGCCGCCGGCCAGGCCGTTGTAGACCTGCGGATCGGTCGCCCAGCCTTGTGCCACCTCGCTGTTCCAGATGTCCGACTGCAACTGGTTGCGCAGGATCGCCGCGTCCACCTGGTTCTCGCGCGAGAGCTTGGTGGTGTCGAGCTTGTCCAGTTCGGCCAGCAACTGCTTGCTCGCGTCCAGGCTCTTCTGCCGGCCGGCGGCGCTGAGGTCGTCCAGTTCGCTGTCGTAGCGATGGTCGCCGGTCTGGGTGGCGCCGACCGGGGACAGTTGCATCCAGGTGTCGACGGCGCGCTTGGAGAGCGCGGCGAACGCAGTGTCCGCGGCCGGGTCCGCCGCGGCGGCGGCCGAGCCGGGGGCGGCGGTGCTGGCGGCAGGCGCGTCGGCGGGGTTCTG
>NZ_AQOJ01000743.1:0-647 GCF_000364685.1 Xanthomonas sp. SHU 166 | reverse complement strand
GGCGGCGCCCGACGGGCGGACCCCGGATCTGGAGCTGATCGCCGAGCGCGACAGCGACGGCAGTGTGCGCCGCATCCAGACCCGCGTGGCCGGCGCTGGCTCCGACGCGGGCGCTGCCGGCTGGCTGGTCGATGCCAGCGCGTTGCATGCGCCGCTGCGCGCGCTGTCGCTGCAATGGGCCGCCGCTGCGCAGCCACAGCAGGCGCGCTACCGCGTCGAGGGCAGCGACGATCTGCGCGACTGGGAGGTGCTGGTGGCCGATGCGACCCTGGTCGACCTCAGCAACCAGGGGCACCGGCTGCAGCAACTGCGCATCCCCATCGGCCGCGAAGTGCGCTATCTGCGCCTGCTGCCGCTGGCCGGCGCCGGCGCGCCGCCGCTGACCGGGGTGGAGGCCGAACTGGCACCGACGCCGGTCGTCGCCGATTGGCATTGGCAACAGCTGGACGCGGCGAGCACCGATCCCGCGCAGCACGGCTATGCCTTCGTGTCGCCGGGGCGCTACCCGGTGACGCGCGTCGACATCGCCTTGCCCGGCAACAACGCCATCGAATGGCGCGTGCAGAGCCGCGACAGCGCCGAGGCGCCGTGGCAGGACCGCGCCGGTCCATGGCTGGCCTACCAGGTGGGTGGCGGCAGCCGCTCGC
>NZ_AQOJ01000742.1:0-4092 GCF_000364685.1 Xanthomonas sp. SHU 166 | reverse complement strand
CCCAGGCCCACCGCCTGCAGCAGCGCGGCGGCGACCAGCGCCCGCGTGGTCCAGCTGGCGCGGCCGCGCTGCGGCGGCGCCTGCGGAACCGGCGCGTCCAGGCGCTGCAGCAGGCGCTGCAGCCCGGCCTCGGCGTCCACCGGCACGTCGCTGGGCAGGGTCATGGCCATGCGCAGGCGGCTCTGCTGGGCGAACTCGGCGCTGCAGTGCCGGCATTTGGCCAGGTGCGCGACCAGCCACTCGTTTTCGGCTTCCGTGGCGCTGTCCTGCAGCACCCACGGCATCAGGTCCCAGGCATGCGCGCACTCGTTGCCCGGCTCGTTGAAGCCCGTTTTCATCACGCGCTCTCCGTCAGCGTGGACGCATCGCCGGCCAATCCCGGCAACACGTTGCGAAGTTTGACCCGGGCGTGGAACAACCGGGCTTTGATGGTGCCCACCGGGCACTGCATGATCGCGGCGACCTCTTCCAGCTTGTGGCCGAGGCCGTAGACCAGTTCCACCACCAGGCGCTGGTCGGCCGACAGGCGTTCCAGGCCCTTGCCCAGCCAGTCGCGCAGCTCGCGGTCCTCGTCCGGGTCGGCCGCCGCGGCGTGGTCCTCGGCGGCCACGCCGTCGTCGATGGCGTCGTCGCTGTGGTGGCGGATCGCCTTGAGCCCGCAGCGGTAGGCGATGCCCATGATCCAGGTCGAGACCTGCGAATCGCCGCGGAAGTCGCCGGCCTTCTGCCAGACGATCCAGAAGCAGTCGTTGATCGCTTCCTCGATGATGTCCGGGCGCCGGGTCAGCCGCGACAGGAACCGGCACAGGCGCCCGTGGTAGGCGCGGTACAGGCGGGTCAGCGCCTCGCGGTCGCTGGCGGCCATGCGCCGGAGCAGCATGCGGTCGGTGGCATCGCCGAGCAGGTCGGTGTCGTTCATGGGAGCAGGTGTGGCAACGGGCACCGGTATGTGCCGGGGCGGCACGGAAAGGTTGCGCTGGCCTCAGAAGCTGCGGGAGACGCTGGCCACCCACGGCCACAGGCCGCGGTCGGCATAGCCGGTGCGGGCGTTGCTGAACACACGGTCCACCTCCAGGCTCCAGCGCCCGGCGTTCCAGATCAGCCCGGCGTGGCCGTAGCGATAGTGCGCCGTGTACTCCAGTCCGTACAGGGTCGGCGGCGCCTGGCTGACGCCGGCGCCCACCGACAGCGACAGCGGGCCGGTCAGCGGCTGGTGCGCGGTCAGGTCCAGCGCCCCGTACCAGCGCTGCTGCAGGCCGCTGTCGGGCATGCGGAAGGCGGCCAGCGACAGGCTCAGGCGGTCGCGGTAGCTCCAGCCCAGGCTGACCTCGTCGCGGTTGAACAGGCGGTTGGCGCGCGCACCGGGGTAGCGGTACAGCAACGCCTCGGCCTGCAGTTGCCAGGTGTCGGACACGTTCCAGCTGCGCGACAGGCCGAGGCTGCTCATCAGCACCGTGCCCGGCGCGTCCAGCGCCACGCTGGCCGAGCCGCTCAGCGACCAGCCCGGCGCCGGCAGCCAGAACAGCGCGCCCTGCAAGGTCGGGGTAGCGCGGGTCACGGCGATGCCGCGGTCGACCAGTTGCGAGCTGATCCCGGCGGCGCCGCCGACATCGCCGGCCGTCGCCACCGGGGCGTGCAGGGCGGCCAGCGCCAGGGCCAGCGCCGCGCCGGCGCAAGGATGCACTGACCGCCGGGCCGCGGTGCCCGTCCTGCAACGCTGGGCGGCGGCTGGCCGGGACGAGGCACCGCGGACGGCAGGCAAAAAACGCACGGTGACTCGATGCTCGCAGGTCAGGAATCGGGCACGGGCGCGGCACGCTGGCCGGCCCGTCGGGCGCCGAATATGACCGGATCGGGCAGCGAGTTCAATGCAGGCTGTGCAGGTAGGCGATCAGGTCCTGCAACTGCTTGGCATCGTCCAGGCCGTCGTACTTCATCTTGCCGCCGGGCAGCGCCTTGGACGCCGGTTGCGACAGGTAGCTGCGCAGCTTGTCGTCGCTCCAGGTCCACTGGCTCTGCTTCATCGCGTCGGAGTAGGCGTAGTCCGGCACGCTGCCGGCGCGACGCCCGGCCACGCCGAACAGGGTCGGGCCCTTCTTGTTCTTGGCCGGCGCGGCGCTGTGGCATTCGGCACATTCGCTGGCGAACACGCCGGCGCCGGGCATGCCGCCGGCGGCCCGTGCGGACGGCGCCACCACGGCGGCCAGCGGCAGCAGGCCGGCCAGCAGGGTGCACAGGGAGAGGGCATGGGTGCGTTTCATGGGGGAAGCTCCGTGCGGGGGAATCAGAAAGCGAGGCTCAGGCTCAGCGCGAACTGGTTGAGGTCGCGCGGGCGGGTGACCGGGGTGGCCCCGAACACGTTGCCGGTGCTGCCGTTGAACTTGCTGAAACGGAACCAGGTCGCGGACAGGCGCAGGTTGGAGATCGACGAGTAACTGTCGTCCTTGCCGAACGGTGCCCACGAGGCGCTGATCAGGTTGCTGGTGGTGTCCGGCGCGCCGTACGGGCGGTAGCGGAATGGATCGTCCGAGCCGGTGTTGATGAAGTGCGCCAGCAGCAGGCTGTAGCTCTGCTTGTAGGTGTAGTTGAGGCTGATCGACTGGTCGCGCACGCTGGCCCGGCGCGGGCCTGCCAGGGCCGGGTTGGTCGGGTCGATCAGTGCGCTGCCGTAGCGGCGGCGCTCGTAGATGTTGAGGTAGCCGAGCTTGAGGATGTGCTCGCGGGTGCCCAGGAACTGGTAGTTGAGGTCGTAGCCGAGGTCGGTGAAGTCGTCGCGCGGGCCGGTGCTGCGCGGCAGCTGCCGGCGCGTGGTCAGCGCGACCACGCCGGCCGAGAAGAACTGCCGCTTGAGGTCCTTCATGTAGCTCAGGCGCAGGTAGCCGGTGTCGCTGAGCTTGCCCGGATCGCCGCCGATGGCGTAGCCGAGATCGTCCTGGGTCGACACCGGCAAGGCGGTGTAGGTGCCGAGTTCGCCGTACCAGTTGCGGTCGTACAGGCCGTAGACGCTGGTGCCGATCACCCGGTTGGACAGCGACGACTGGTTGAGCAGGGTGGTCGAACTGGCATAGGCCGAGGCCGGACCCAGGCCGGAGGCGTTGGGCAGCATGCCGATCGGATCCTGGCTGCCGGGATTGTTGTTGACGCTGACGCCGAGCAGGGTGTCCTTGCCGCCGAGCTGGAAGCTCTTGACCACCGCGCGCACGTCCACGTTGTCCAGTCGCGTGGTGTAGTCGTTCTTGCCGTTGTTGGTCCTGGCGACCTTGACGTAGCCGCCGACGTTGTCGGTGATGCGTCCGGCCAGGTACAGGTCGGCTTCGCTGAAGCGGGTGCGGTTCTCGCCGCGCGCCGGCACGCTGCGGGTGGCGGTGAGCTGCGCGGAGACCGGGATCTTGGTGCCGTTGCCGTCGCTGTCGGTGTAGCCGCCGAGCTTGAAGCGCATGCCGTACGGGGTCAGCGCCGGGCCATAGGCGCCGATGTGGCAGTCGGCGCAGGACGAGCCGGTCTGCCGCGCGAATGCCGGCACCGCGGCCGCGCGCGGGCTCAGCACCAGCAGCAGCGAACCGAGCGCCGACCACAGCAGCGCCTGCTCGGCGCCGCGCGTCCTGTCGCTGCGGGAGAAGGTGGAGGGGGACGACGGGGCCTGGTGCATGCGGAAAGTCCTTTGGCGGGCGGGTGGGGGCGGCGACGGACGCAAACGGGGAAGGAAGACGCGGCTCAGCGGCGGCGCAGGAACGGCAGCATCCGTTGCAGCACCGCGTCGCGGCGGACGAGGTGGTGCCACAGCGCCGCGCCGATATGCAGCAGGATCAGGCCGAGCAGCAGCCAGGCCGCGTCCACGTGCCAGGCGCCCAGGGTGTCGGCGAGATCGGGATCGGGCGCGACCAGCTCCGGCAGCGTCGCGCCGAACAGATGCACCGGTTTGCCCATCGATTGGCTGAGCGCCCAGCCCAGCACCGGCAGGGTCAGCAGCAGCGCGTACATCACCACGTGGGTGGCGCCGGCCAGCAGGCGCATCAGCGCCGAACCGGCCTCCGGGTCGTGGCGCTTGCCCAGGCGCATCCGCAGCACGACGCGCAGGCAGAACAGGCCGAG
>NZ_AQOJ01000741.1:0-9575 GCF_000364685.1 Xanthomonas sp. SHU 166 | reverse complement strand
GGCGGTGGCCTTCCAGCAGCCACTGTCGCCACATGCGGCCTTCGACTTCTTCGCGCAGCAGGATCAGCCCCGCCGCCAGCACCAGGCACAGCACGGTGAGCCAGTGCAGCCACACCATCGGCCGCGGCAAGGCGGCCTGCGCGGCGGCAGGGGACACAGGTGGTTTCGGAGCGGCCGGCGTGGGCGAGGTCATGGCGGTACGCGGTGTCCTTGGGGCAACGAAGTGGGGCGCAGCCCGATGCCGGCGGGGCATCGCGGCAGCGGCGGTCGTCGATGGGTGCCGGCGCTGCGGCGAAAGGTTGCGTCGCGCGGCGCGTCGGCCTCGCGCAACCTTTCCGCAGACCGGGGGCACTCAGCCTGGACACTCCGATGTGGAGCCCGGTCGGGCACTCTGATGGCAATCGAACGAATCCAGTTGCGGACGCACGGCGATGCGCGCGGACAGCTCGTGGCGCTGGAACAACAGCGCGACGTGCCTTTCGACATCCGCCGCGTGTACTACCTGTTCGCCACCCGCAACGGCGTGCACCGCGGCCAGCATGCGCACCGCCATCTCAACCAGTTGGCGGTGGCGCTGCACGGTTCGGTGTCGTTCCTGCTCGACGACGGCAGTGGACCGATGCAGGTGGTGCTGGACGATCCGCGGCAGGGCCTGCTGCTCGGCAGCATGGTCTGGCGCGATCTCTATGACTTCAGCGAAGACTGCGTGCTGATGGTGCTCGCCGACCAGGCCTACGATCCCACCGACTACATCTTCGACTACGACGAGTTCCTGCGCGAAGCCGCGGGCCTGCGCCGGCAGGAGGCCTGAAGCCATGGCACGTCCCCTCGTCATCGTCGGTGCCGGCGAGCTGGCGCAGATCGCCTGCGAGTACTTCACCCACGACAGCGACTACGAGGTGCTGGCCTTCAGCGTGGAGCGCGACTACCTGTCCACGCCGACCCTGGCCGGCCTGCCGGTGGTGGCCTACGAGGAACTCGAGCAGCGCTATCCGCCGTCGCAGGTGGAGGTGTTCGTGGCGATTCCCGCCAGCGGCCTCAACCGGTTGCGCACGCGCTTCTACCTGGACGCCAAGCGCCGCGGCTACCGCATGGCCAGCTACGTCAGTTCGCAGGCCTTCGTCTGGCGCAACGTGGAACTGGGCGAGCACTGCTTCGTGTTCGAGCACAACGTGCTGCAGCCGTTCACCCGCATCGGCGCCAACTGCATCCTGTGGAGCGGCAACCACGTTGGCCACCGCACGGTGATCCATGACCACGTGTTCGTGGCCTCGCATGCGGTGATTTCCGGCTACTGCGAGATCGGCGCGAGCAGCTTCGTCGGGGTCAACGCCACGCTGAGCGACCGGGTCAAGGTGGCCGCCGACAACGTGATCGGCGCCGGCGCGCTGCTGACCCGCGACACCGAGCCGGGACGCATCTACGTCGGTGCGCCGGCGCGGGCGGTGGCCGGCAAGTCCAGCTTCGACGTGGACCTGTGAGGCACATGTTCGCCTGGCACAAACGTGGTCTTGTCTTCGATACCGCACGCGATGGCGTCGGCGGCTGGATGCGGCATTCGGCGCTGACGCCGACGCCGCTGCGCCTGGATGCCGAGCGTCTGCGCATCTACGCCGGCTTTCGCGACGACGCCGGGGTCAGCCGCATCGGCTACGTCGACGTGCGCGCCGACGATCCGACCCGGGTGCTGGGCGTCAGCGCAGCACCCGTACTGGACATCGGCCGCGCCGGCTGTTTCGACGACAACGGCATGATCCTCGGCGACGTGGTGCACGGGCCGGACGGTCTCTACATGTTCTACGTCGGCTTCCAGCGGGTGGCGAAGGCCAAGTTCCTGGCCTTCACCGGCCTGGCGGTGTCCACCGACGGCGGCGACACGTTCCAGCGCCGCCAGGACACGCCGCTGCTGGACCGCGCGCCGGGCCGCAGCACCATCGCCGCGGTGCATTCGGCGCACTATCGCGCTGGCCGCTGGCAGCTCTGGTACGCGGTGGGCGACGACTGGGAATGGCTCGGCGGCACGCCGTATCCGCGCTACCACATCCGCTGCGTGGAGACCGACGATCTGCAGGCGATCCCGCGGCAGGACACCGTCTGCCTGCAGCCGCAAGGCGACGAATACCGTATCGGCCGCCCGCGGGTGTACCGATGCGATGGCCGCTACCTGATGCTGTTCACCCACGGCAGCCGCGCTGGCGCCTATCTGCCGGGCATGGCGGTCAGCGACGACGGCCGCCACTGGCAGCGCTGCGACGCGGCGCTGGGCCTGCCGCTGTCGGCCGAGGGCTGGGATGCGCGCACGCTGTGCTACCCGGCGCTGATCCGCCACGACGCGCGGCTGCTGCTGTTCTACAACGGCAACGACATGGGCCGCGACGGCTTCGGCGTGGCCGAGGCGGTGCTGCCCGCTGGCACCGTCTGGGAGGATGACGATGCTGTCGGTTAGGGCCTACACCGCGGCCGACGCACCGCTGTGGGATGCCGTGGTGGAGGCCTCGCGCAACGGCAATCTACTGCACCGGCGCGGCTACATGGACTACCACGCGGCGCGCTTCGTCGATGCCTCCTTGCTGGTCGAGGATGCCGGCACGCCGGTGGCGGTGTTCCCGGCCAACCGCGACGGCGACGTGGTGACCAGCCATGCCGGGCTCAGCTATGCCGGTCTGGTGTCGACCCACGCGCTGCGCGCAACGGCCACGCTGGAAGTGTTCGAGCGCATCGCGGCGCATTACCGCGACGCCGGCGTGCGAACCCTGCTGTACAAGGCGGTGCCGCATCTGTTCCACCGCAGTCCGGCAGAAGAGGACATGTACGCGCTGCATCGGTTCGGTGCGCGTCTTGACCGTCGCGACCTGTCCTCGGCGGTGCCGCTGCGCGTGCCGCCGCGCTTCGCTGCCGCACGCAAGCGCTCGGTGGCCAAGGCGCGCCGCGCCGGGCTGCGCGTGCAGCGCGTGGACGACCCGGCGCCGCTGCATGCGCTGCTGGGCCAGGTCCTGCAACGCCACGACGCGCGTCCGACCCACAGCCTGGACGAACTGCGCCTGCTGTGCGCGCGCTTCCCGGCGCAGATCGTGCCCTACGAAGTGCGCGACGGCGCCGAGCTGCTGGCCGCCACGCTGGTGTACGACTTCGGCCACGTCGTCCACACCCAATACCTGGCCTGCTCGGAGCAGGGCCGCCGCGCCGATGCGCTGAGCCTGCTGCTGGCCGAGCTGATCGAGCAGGTCTACGCGCAGCGCGACTTCCTCAGCCTGGGCATTTCCACCGAGCAGCACGGCCAGGTGCTCAATGCCGGCCTGGTCGAGCAGAAGGAGCGCTTCGGCGCGCGCGCGGTGGTTCACGATTTCTACCGTTGGGAGTTGCAATGAGCCTGCCGCCAGCCAGCGTGCCGTTCCTGGATCTGCGGGCAAGCAACGCGCGCTATGCCGACGAGCTCAAGGCCGCAGCGGCACGGGTGATCGATTCGGGCTGGTATGTGCTCGGCGAGGAGCTGGAGGCATTCGAGCGGGAGTTCGCCACCTACTGCGGCACCGCTCACGCCATCGGCGTCGGCAACGGCATGGACGCGCTGACCCTGATCCTGCGCGGCTACCTTGTGCTGGGTCGGCTGCACGAAGGCGACGAGGTGCTGGTGCCGGGCAACACCTTCATTGCCAGCTTCCTGGCGATCAGCGAGAACCGGCTGCGGCCAGTGCCGCTGGAGCCGGAGGCGGCCAGCTTCAATCTGGATCCGGCGCAGGTGGAGCGGGCGATCGGCCCGCGCACCAGGGCGATCCTGGCGGTCCACCTGTACGGACAGCTGGCCGACATGGCCGCACTGCGTGCCATCGCCGAGCGCCATGGGGTGCTGCTGCTCGAGGATGCCGCGCAGGCGCATGGCGCGCGCCGTGACGGCCGCCATGCGGGCAGCTTCGGCGACGCCGCCGGCTTCAGCTTCTTCCCCGGCAAGAACCTGGGCGCGTTGGGCGACGCCGGCGCCGTGACCACCGACGACGACGAACTCGCGGCGCAGCTCCGCGTGCTGCGCAACTACGGCTCGGACATCAAGTACCGGCATCTGGTGCAGGGCGTGAACTCGCGCCTGGACGAGCTGCAGGCGGCGCTGTTGCGGGTCAAGCTGCGCCACCTGGACGCCGATATCGCCGCGCGCCGCGCGATCGCCCAGTGCTACCTCGACGGCATTGCGCATCCGCAGATCGCCGTGCCGCACGTGGCCGACCCGGCGGCGCATGCGTGGCACCTGTTCGTGGTGCGCTGCGCGCAGCGCGACGCGCTGCAACGGCATCTGCAGGCCCAGGGCGTGCACTGCCTGGTGCATTACCCGACGCCGCCGCATCGGCAGCCGGCCTATCCGGAACTGGCCACCCTGCAGTTGCCGCTGTGCGAGCGCTTGGGCGCCGAGGTGTTGAGCCTGCCGATCGGCCCGACCCTGGACGACGCGGCGGTGGCGCAGGTGATCGACGCCTGCCAGCGTTTTGCCGGTGTGGCGGCATGAACGTGCTGCGCAGCGGCGTGTACAGCGGCGTGGCCACCGCGGCCAAGCTGCTGTCCGCATTGCTGGTGCTGAAGCTGGTGGCGGTGTACGCCGGCCCGGCCGGGGTCGCCCGGCTCGGCCAGTTCACCAGCCTGATGTCGCTGCTGGCGGTGGTGGCCGGCGGCGGCATCGGCGCAGGCGTGGTCAAGTACGTGGCCGAGTACCGCGACGATGCGCCGGCACTGGCCCGGCTGCTCGGCAGCGCACTCGGCTACGCCTGCGTCGCTGCGGTCGCGATGGGCGTGGCCGCGCTGCTGTGCAGCCGCCTGATCGCCGAGCGCCTGCTCGGCGATGCGCAGTACCAGCCGCTGATCTGCGTGCTGGCGGTGGCGCAGCTCGGCATCGCGCTGGCCAACTACATCCTGGCGGTGGTCAACGGTTTCATGGACGTGCGTCGGCTGGCCTTCGTCCAGGTGGCCGGCGCGGTGCTGAGCGTGCTGCTGGTGGCCGCGCTGGCGCACGCCATGGGCCTGTCCGGGGCGCTGCTGGGCCTGGTGCTGGGGCAGGTGGCCTGGCTGTGCGCCGGCGTGCCGGCGCTGCGACGCAGCCCGTACTTCCGCCGTGAGATGCTGCGCATCCGTTTTGACCCGGCGATGGTGCGGCGATTGGCCGGCTTCTCGGTCATGACTCTGGCCTCGGCGCTGCTGCCGCTGCTGGTCAACATCGGCGTGCGCGATCATCTGGCCGGCCAGTTCGGCTGGCAGCAGGTCGGCTACTGGCAGGCGGTGAGCCGCGTGTCCGATGCCTATCTGCTGTTCTTCACCACCGCCATCAACGTCTACTACCTGCCAAAGCTGGCGGCGTTGCATACGCGGCAGGCGCTGTGGCAGGAACTGCGCGGCGCCTACCGCTACGTGCTGCCGGCGGTGCTCCTCGCCGCGGCGGCGGTGTACCTGTGCCGCGACTGGATCACCCGGCTGCTGTTCTCCGCCGATTTCGCCGCTGCATTGCCGCTTTACGCGCCGCAACTGCTCGGCGACGTGCTCAAGATCGCCTCCTTCGTGCTGTCCTACCTGATGCTGGCCAAGGCGATGACGCGGCTGTTCGTGCTCTCCGAATGCCTGTTCGCCGCCAGTTACCTCGGCCTGGTGGTGCTGTTCACCGCGCGCATGGGCCTGATCGGCGCGGTCTACGCGTTCGCCTGCAACTACGGGCTGTACCTGGCGTTCAACATGCTGGTGGTGCGCCGCTACCTGCGAGGACTGGGCTGATGGACGCAACGTATACCCCGACGCCGCCGCCGCTGGTGTCGGTGCTGATTCCGGCCTACAACCACGCGCGCTTCGTGCAGCGCTGCCTGGGCAGCGTGCTGGAGGACCCGTACCCGAACAAGGAACTGGTGATCGTTGACGACGGCTCCAGCGACGGCACTGCCGAACGCATCGCCGAGTGGATCGCGCAGCACGGCGACAGATTGCACGTGCGCTTCTGGCCGCGCGAGAACCTCGGCATCGCCGCCACGCTCAACCATCTGGTGGCGATGGCGCGCGGCGAGTTCCTGCGCCTGGGGGCCAGCGACGACTATCTGCTGCCCGGCGGGCTGGGCGTACAGGTGGCCTACCTGGGCGCGCATCCGCACAAGGCCGCGGTGATCGGCGACGCCATCGTGGTCGACATCCAAGGCCGCACCGTGCACCAGAGCAGCATGCGCGACCTGCACGGCGTCGACAAACGCCTGTACCTGAGCGAGGCCGGCATCCGCCGCGCGGTGATCCGGCACTGGGCGGTGAGCGGGGCGGTGGCGCTGGTGAGGCGCAGCGCGCTGCAGCCGGGCGCCGAATGGGACGAGGGCCTGCGCATCGAGGACTGGGACTTCTTCCTGCGCCTGGTCGCGCGCGACGCGCTGGGTTTCCTGGACGTGGCGGTCTGCGCCTACCGCGTGCACGACCACAACGCCAGCCGCACCCGGCATCTGCCCAGCCGCCTGGCCAACCTGGCCGAGTCGCGGCAGGTGGCGTTGCGCCGCGCACGCTTGTTCGATCCGGCCTGCCGCACCCTGCTGCACGCGCAGGCGCACTACATCGCCGCCAAGATCGCGTTCCTGCGGCGCAGCCCGCTGGCGCTGGGCGGGCATCTGCTGGCGCATGCGTGGCTGTCGCTGTTGGCGCGGCTGCGCCAGGGCGGCCAACCGACGCTGGCCCAGCGCGGATGAGCCGGCTGCTGCGCCTGCCGTCGGCGTATTTCGGCCTGCCGCTGCTGCTGAGCTGCGCGCTGACCCTGCTCACCTTCGACCTGCCGCCGGGCTATCTTGCCGGCATCGCACTGCTGGCCGCCGTGGCGCTGGCGACGCTGGGCCTGGATGCGCTGCTCGGCATCCGCCTGCCGCCGCTGGCGGCGTTCCGGTCGCGCGAGTACGCCGGCACGCGCGAGGCCTTCGTCGCGCTCGGCCTGGCCGCCGCGGTGGGGCTGTTCTGCCTGCTGGACCTGCTGCTGTTCCCGATCCCGTTGCTGCACAACCCCTCCGCCTACGCCGACCTGAGCCCGCTGCAGGCGCACGTGCGGCATGTGTCGAACATGTGCTGGATCCTGCCGCCGATCGGCCTGCTGTGCGTGCGCGAGCGCAGCGTGCGCAATGCGCTGCTGCTGGCCGGTTTCGCCTTCCCGGTGTTGGTGATCGACCGCAACCGCCTGTTCGCGGCAGTGTTCAGCGTCGGCCTGTTGCTGTTGCTGCGCCGCGACCCGGCGCGGCCGTTGCCGTGGAAACGGGTACTGGCGCTGCTGTGCGCCGGCGCCGCCGCATTCTCGCTGTTGGGCACGCTGCGTTCCGGCTCGCTGGATTCGGTGGCGCTGCCGTTCGGCGCGCTGTACCGGGCCGCGCCGCAGGGCATCAAGTGGCTGCTGCTGTACATCGGCGCCGGCCCGTACAACTTCGGCGCGCTGCTGAGCAAGGGCTACGCCAACGCCAGTTTCCTGATCAACCAACTGGTGCCGCTCAGCGGCTCCATCGCCACCGCCGGGACCGGCATCCCGCTGGATGCGCCGAACATCAATGTCGGCACCGAGTTCCTGCCGTTCCTGCTGGCCGGCGGCCCCGGCGCCGCGCTGGCGGCGATGCTGGCGCTGTACGCGGCGCTGCTGTGGAGCGTGCGCCTGCTCGGACGCGGCGTGGCGCTGTTCAACCTGCTGGTGTTCCTGCGCATCGCCTACGCCTGCGTGATGTCGCCGTTCGCGCCGCAGGCGTTCACCTGGACCAATGCCGGCTTCGTCGCGCTGTGCCTGCTGCTGCACGCCTGCAGCGCCTTGCTGCCGAACCGCCGCGAGCCCGCCGCGGACGCGGCCCTGCCTTCCGTTGCCCCGAGATCCCCGCTGCCATGACCGACACCGCCATGCCCCAAGACGAAATCTACCTGCTCGACCTGTGGCGGATACTGCGGCGCGAATGGCGCTGGTGCCTGCTGCCGCTGCTGCTGGCATTGGCGCTGGCGGCGCTGTTCCTGCACGGCGCGACCCGCCAGTGGCAAGCGACCGCCTGGGTGCAGGTCGGCGAATTCGGCCCGACCCCGTCCGGACGCGACCCCAAGCTGGAGCCGTTCCAGCGGGTGATCGACCGGATCAAGACCCGGCAGTTCCAGGAACAGGTGCTGCACAGCGCCGGCGTGGCCCTGGACAGCCGCCAGGCCGCGCTGTACCGCGACAGCCTGAAGCTGGACCCCGACCCGTACGCCAACCTGATCCAGTTGACCCTGCGCGCGCAATCGCCGCAGCAGGCGCGACAACTGGCCACGGCCACCATCGCGCAGTTGCAGGCGCTGCACCGGCGCATCCAGGCCGGTCCGCTGCAGCAGGCCACCGCGCGACTGCAGGAGCTGGCCGCGGACATCGCCGCGACCCAGGCCCAGCGCGACCGCCTGCTGCAGCAGCAACGCGAAGGCCGCGGCAGCGTCGAGCAGCAATTGCTCGGCAACATGCTGCTGTCGGAGAAGACCACCACGCTGCGCGGCCTCAAGGCCGAACGCGAGGATCTGCTCGGCCGGCTCGGCACGCGCTACACCTACGACACCTCGGCGCCCTGGGAGACCTACGTGCCGCCGCGCGCGGCGTTTCCCAACCCGGTGCTGGTGCTGGCGGCGGCGCTGCTGGCCGGGCTCGGCGGCGGCGTACTGGCCGCGGTGGCGCGCAATGCGCTGCGCCGGCGGCAGGCGCGGCCGACAGGGGCGAGCGTCGCCGCCGCATAACAGCAGCTCGTCGATTCAACCAAACGGCGCTGCCGCCGCACCTACCTGCAGTACCGCGCGCTCGATGCGCGCGGATTCCGACAAGGGCAGGGCAGTGGAGAGGTGCAGGTGACAGCGAATGGCAAGGCGGGTGCAACGGCGCACACGACCACTCTGGACCCGGTGCGGTTGCTGGACACGCAGCGCGCCTTCGACAGCGTGGCCGCCGATTACGACGGCCCGCGCGGCAACAACGCGCTGATCCAGCGCATGCGCACCACCCTGTGGGACACGGTGGCGACGCAGTTGCCGGTCGGCTCGCGCCTGGTCGATCTGGGCTGCGGCACCGGCCTGGATGCGCACGCCTTCGCCCAGCGCGGCTACCGCGTGCTGGCCACCGACTGGTCGCCGCAGATGGTGGAGCGCACCCGTGCCCGCGCGCAGGATCCCAGTCTGCGCGGCCGGCTCAGCGTGGCCCATGTCGGCATCCAGCAACTGGATCTGCTCGACGGCGAGTTCGACGGCATGTACTCCAACTTCGGCCCGCTCAACTGCGCGCCGGACCTGCCCGACGTCGCGCGCCACTGCGCACGGCTGCTGCGCCGCGACGGCCGCCTGGTGTTCTCGGTGATCGGTCGCCTGTGCCCGTGGGAGCTGGGCCACTACCTGCTGCGTGGCCGCCTGCGCCGTGCCGCCGTGCGCGCCGCACGTGGCGCCACCGCCGTGGGCATGAACGGGCACACGATCTGGACCTGGTACTACTTCCCACGCGAGTTCTACCGCGCGTTCGCGCCGCATTTCGCGCTGGAGTCGTACCGGGCGCTCAGCCTGTGCCTGCCGCCGCCGTACCTGGTCGACCACTACCAGCGCCATCCGCGCCTGGGCGA
>NZ_AQOJ01000740.1:0-3933 GCF_000364685.1 Xanthomonas sp. SHU 166 | reverse complement strand
GTTGGCCGCTGCTGCGCGACATGGGCGATCACTTCCTGATCGTGCTGCGCAAGCGCTGAGCATGGCCGCGTCTGCCGCCCCCATCGACCTCTGCCTGGAGGGTGCGCGCGTCGCGCACGCCTGTGGGGCGGTGCACGCGCCGCTGGCGCTGCGCGCCGGCCGCATCGCCGCGGCGGCCACGCCGGCCGCGCTGCGCATCGATCTGCACGGGCAGTTGGTGCTGCCCGGCTTGATCAACGCCCACGAGCATCTGCACGTCAATGCGGTGCCGCCGCTGCCGCAGGCTGCGCCGTTCGCCAACAGCTATGCCTGGATCGACGCCTTCGCCGCGCATTTCCGCACGCCGGCGGTGACCGCCGCGCTGGCCCTGCCCAAGTCGTTGCGGCTGCGCCATGGCGGGTTGAAGAACCTGCTGGCCGGGGTGACCTGCGTGGCCCATCACGATCCCTGGCATGCCGCGCTGGACGCGGCCGACTTCCCGGTGGCGCTGCTGCGCGATTTCGGCTGGAGCTACACCTTGCACGGCCCCGACTACGGACCGCCGCTGGCACAGAGCTTCGCCGCGGCGTCCGCCGCCGGCTGGCCGTGGATGATCCACCTGGCCGAAGGTACCGACGCGGTGGCCGCCAGCGAACTCGCCGAGCTGGAGCGGCGTGGCTATCTGGCGGACAACACGGTGCTGATCCACGGCGTGGGCCTGGGCGCGGACGACGTCGCCCGCGTGCTCGCCTGCGGCGCGGCGGTGGTGTGGTGCCCGAGCAGCAACCTGACCCTGCTCGGACGCACCCTCGATCCGCAGCGCCTGAGCGCGGCCGGGCGCCTGGCGCTGGGCAGCGATGCGCGGGTCAGCGGCGGCCGCGACCTGCTCGAGGATCTGCGCCTGGCTGCCGCCCACGGCCTGGACCCGACCCAGGCACTGCGCCTGGCCACGACCGCCGCGGCCGACATCCTGCGCATGCCGGATCGCGGGCATCTGGCGACGGGCGCACACGCCGATCTGCTGATCGTCGCCGACCGTGGCGGGGCGCCTGCCAACAGCCTGGTCGGGCTGCCGCGCAGCGCATTGCGCGCGGTCGTGCGCGACGGGCGGCCGCGGATCGCCGATCCCGATTTCGCCGCGTGGTTCGCTGCCGCCGGCGTGGACACGGTACCGGTGACGCTGGACGGGACCCCCAAGCTGCTCGCAGCGGAGCTGGCAGACCCGACGCTGCTCGCGCTGGAGCCGGGCCTGGAACTTCACGTTGCGCCACCGCGTTCACACACGACACAACTGTCGCAGGAATGCACGGCATGAGCGCCGTCCCGACCCTCGATCCGCTGACCGCCTATGCGCTGTGGGCGGACAGCTACCCGGCGCAGGCGCACAACCCGGTGATGCAGGCCGAGCAGCGCGCCATGCTGGCCTTGCTGCCGCCGTCGTTGCGCGGCCAGCACGTGCTCGATGCCGGCTGCGGTAGCGGCCGCTACCTGCTGCATGCGCTGCAGCGTGGCGCCGGCCACGTCACCGGCGTGGACCTGTCGCCGCAGATGCTGGCACGCGCCGCGCAGGAACTGGGCGACGTCGATACCGGCCGCTACGCGCTGCACGAAGGCCGCCTGGAGGCCTTGCCGCTGGCCGATGCCAGCACCGACCTCAGCATCTGCGCGCTGGCGCTGGGACATCTGCCGCAGTTGCCGCTGGCCCTGGCCGAGTTGCGCCGCGTCACCAGGCCCGGCGGTTGGGTGCTGTGCAGCGACGTGCATCCGATCGGCCCGGCGCTGGGCTGGCGCCGCGACTTCAAGGCCGGCGGCCAGCGCTACGCGGTGCGCCACACCCAGCACCTGTACAGCCACTGGCACGCCGCCTGCGCCGCGCTCGGGCTGGCCATCGACGCGGTCAGCGAACCGATGCTCGACCCGGCCGACATCCCCGCCGGTGCCCATTTCGATCCCGCTGCATTGCAGGTGCCGGTGGCCCTGGTGCTGCGCCTGCGGCGCCTGCCGTGACCTCCGTCCTGCGTCCGCACCGTATGTCCTCCACATCGAACACGCTGCTGGTCAATCCCACCATCACCAAGCCGTCCAGCGCCCGCTTTCCGCTGTCGCTGCTGAACCTGGCGGCGGCGCTGGATCGCACGGGCGACAGCCGCATCATCGACGGCAACGTCGACCGCGACTTCATCGACCGCAGCCTGCAGGCGCTGCAGGAGCAGCGCTTCGATGCGGTCGGCATCAGCGTGATGGGCGGACCGCAACTGGCACCGTCGATCGCCCTGTCGCAGGCCATCCGTGCGCGCTTCCCGGCACTGCCGATCGTGTGGGGCGGCTATTTTCCCACGCTGTACCCGGACACCGCGCTGGCCGCGCCGTACGTGGACTACGCGATCCGCGCGCAAGGCGAGGACACCTTGCCGGAACTGCTGGCCGCCTTGCGCGGCGAGGGGCCGACGCTGGCGCAGGTCGACGGGCTGTCCTGGAAGCACGACGGCGCCGTGGTGCACAACCGCAACCGCGCCTTCCAGCGCGGCGACGCGTTGCCATCGCTGCCGTACGAGAAGCTCGGCGAACCGCGCCGCTATCTCGGCCGTACCTTCCTCGGCCGCCGCACCGCCTCGCACCAGGCCGCGCTGGGTTGCCGCTTCCGCTGCACCTTCTGCGGGGTGGCGGCGATGTTCGGCGGCGCCACCGCCTTGCCGACCGCGGCACGCCTGGAGCGCGAGCTTGGGTATCTGAAGTACGGCCTGGGCGCGGACTCGATCCAGTTCTTCGACCACAACTTCTTCGACCGCGAAGCCGACATGATCCCGCTGCTGGAGGTGATGGCGAAGCTGGAACTGCCGTGGTGGTGCTACGCCCGCGCTGACGCGCTGCTCAACCTGTCCGAGAGCACCTGGAAACTGGTGCGCAGGAGCCGCCTGCGCATGGCCTACATCGGCGCCGAGTCGCCGAGCGGGGCGATGCTCAAGGAGATCCGCAAGGGCACGCGCCCGGACCAGACCCTGGAAGTGGCCGAACTGTGCCGGCGCAACGGGGTGATCCCGGAGCTGTCGTTCATGGTCGCGCCACCGCAGGACAGCGAGCGCGAGACCGAGCAGACCTTCGAGTTCATCCGCGAGCTGAAGCGGATCAACCCGCAGTCGGAAATCATCGTCTACGTGTATACCCCGCTGCCGGACAGCAGCCGCCACGAGAAGGACCGCGGCCGCCGCGCCGGCACGCCCTTGCTCGATCGCGACGGGGTGCCGGTGCAGTTCCCGCGCACGCCGGAGGAATGGGCGCAGCCGCAGTGGGTGGACTACGCCTGCCACGCCGATGCGCCCTGGCTCACCGATGCGCTGCGCCAGCGCATCCGCGATTTCGTCACCGTGCTCGGCTGCCGCTATCCCACCGCGCAGGACCAGCGCTCGCCGGGCTGGGCCAAGCGCGGCCTCAGCGCGCTGGCCGCGTGGCGCTACCGCTACCGGCGCTACGACCGGCCATGGGAACTGAACCTGGCCAACCGGCTGGTGCGCCTGCACCGGCCGCAGGTATCCGGGATCTGAGCATGGACGGCAACGTCGACCGCGCCGTGCATGCCGTGCAACTCAACTTCGTGCCGTTGCCGGACGGGGTGACGCCGGAGCAGGCGTTCGCGCTGTGGCCGTCGCTGGCCGACATCGCCGAGGCGGTGGCCAGCGCCGGCACCCGCGTTTCGGTGATCCAGGCCGCCGCGGTCGATGCGCACCTGCAGCGCAACGGCGTGAACTATCACTTCGTGCGCCATGCCGAGACCGCGCGCCGGCGCCATCTGCGCCGCATCGCCGCGCTGCTGGCCGAGCTGGAGGCCGACGTGGTGCACGTGCACGGCCTGCAGTTCGCGCGCGAGGCGGCGACGCTGGCGCGCTGGCGGCCGTCGCGGCCAATCCTGCTGCAGGACCACGCCAACCGTCCGCCGCGCTGGTGGCGGCGGCCGCA
>NZ_AQOJ01000739.1:0-1161 GCF_000364685.1 Xanthomonas sp. SHU 166 | reverse complement strand
CGGCGCTGGTACGCCACCGCCGCCGGCATCGCCTTCACCTCGCTGGAGCTGGCGCGCGGTTTCGTCGGCGCCGGACTGTTCGCCGGATCCACGCGCCTGTTCGCCATTCCCGAATCCAGTTGCCGCTTCACTCCCGGCGAGCGCGACCAGGCGCGCCGCGACAGCGGGCTGCATGGCGCGCCCTGCGTGCTGTGGGTCGGCCATCTGAGCGAGGGCAAGGATCCGCTCACCGTGCTCGACGGCGTGGCCCGCGCCAGCGAGCAACTGAGCGGGCTGCAGCTGTTCTGCGCGTTCGGCGATGCGCCGCTGCTGCCGGTGGTGCAGCAGCGTATCCAGGCCGATCCGCGGCTGGCCGGCCGCGTGCACCTGCTGGGCCGGGTGGAGCACGCGCAGATCCAGACCCTGATGCGCGCGGCCGACCTGTTCGTGTCCGGCAGCCTGGGCGAGAGCTGCGGCTACGCGGCGCTGGAGGCCTATGCCTGCGGCACGGTGCCGGTGTTGACCGACATCCCGGCGTTCCGTGCGCTCAGCGACGGCGGCCGGGTCGGCGCGCTGTGGCCCTGCGGCGACGCCGAACGCCTGGCCACCGCGCTGCTGCAGGCCTCGCGCGACGGGCCGTCGCGGGCGCTGGTGCGCGCGCATTTCGATGCGCAGCTGTCGTTCGCGGCAGTCGGCCGGCGCTGGGCGCGCGCCTATGCGCAGTTGCTCGGTGCCACGTCGCGGAGCGCGGCATGAAGCTGGCGCTGGTGGTGCCGGGCGGCGTCGACCGCAGCGGCGAGTACCGGGTGATTCCGGCCTTCCTGAGCCTGATCGAACGCTTGGCGCGCGTGCATGAATTACATGTCTTCGTGCTGCACCAGGAACCGCTGCCGGCGCAATGGGACCTGCTCGGCGCGCGGATCCACAACATCGGTGCGGCGCGTACGCGCTGGCGGGCGATCGCTGCGATCCGCGCCGAGCACCGCCGCGCGCCGTTCGACGTGGTGCAGTCGCTGTTTTCCGGCCACTGCAGCCTGATCGCGGTGGCGGCAGCGCGCTGGCTGCGGCGGCCGAGCCTGGTGCACATCGCCGGCGGCGAACTGGTCGCACTGCATGCGATCGGCTACGGCGGCCGGCGCAAATGGCAGGGACGGCTGCGCGAGGCGCTGGTGTTGCGCCTGG
>NZ_AQOJ01000738.1:0-1905 GCF_000364685.1 Xanthomonas sp. SHU 166 | reverse complement strand
GCGGTGACCGCCGCCAGCGCGCCCATCCTCGACAGCTTGCGGGCGTTGGGCATCGCCGCCGAACGCGTGCCGCTGGGCGTGGACCTGCGCGCCTGGCCACCGCGCCCGCCGCGCGCGCGCGGGGAGGGCCCGGCGCGGCTGCTGCACGTGGCCAGCCTCAATCCGGTGAAGGACCAGACGACCCTGTTGCGCGCACTTGCTGCGCTGGCCCGCGCCGGGGTCGACTTCCGCATCGACCTGGTCGGCGTGGACACCCTCGACGGCGCGATGCAGCGCCTGGTCGCCACCCTGGGCCTGAGCGCGCGCGTGTGCTTCCTCGGCTTCAAGACCCAGCGCGACCTGCGGCCGCTGGTGGAGGCGGCGGATCTGCTGGTGTTGTCGTCGCAGCACGAGGCCGGGCCGCTGGTATTGCTGGAAGCGGCGGTGGCCGGCGTGCCGACCGTGGGCACCGCGGTCGGGCATCTGCAGGAGTGGGCGCCGTCGGCGGCGCTGGCGGTGCCGGTCGGCGACTGGGCCGGGCTGGCCGATGCGCTGCGCCAGGTGCTCAGCGACGACGACCTGCGCCTGCGCATGGCCTGGGCGGCGCAATGCCGGGCCGTGCGCGAGGACGCCGACTGCAGCGTGCGCGGCTTCACCGCGCTGTACCAGCGCCTGTGCGCACCGCGCAGCACCGATGAGCGGCGCGCGGCGCAGAACGGTTGACGCGCAGCGCGGCGTGCCGGCGCTTCGCCTTTAAGACGGCCTCGTGTGTTGTCGTGGCAGCGGCTTCAGCCGCGACGTGCGCCGCCCCAACGGCTGTCGCGGCTGAAGCCGCTCCCGCGACGGTCGTTTACTGCGCGCTCTAGGAAGGCGCGCGTCACTCCGACGACGGCGCATAGCCCTGCAGCGCGGTGCGCACCGCGTACAGCGTGTCCATGCGCGGCACCGGACGCAGCAACCGCTGCAGCACGCGGCGACGCTGCGGCAGGCGCACCCAGTCCTGGCCCTGCAGCCACAGTTGGGTACGAATCATCTCGGCGCGTTCCTGGCGGCTTTCCGCCGAGGGCTGCAGGCGCTGGCGCAGATAGTCCAGCACCTCGCCGCCCGAACGCGCCCATTCGATGCCCGGCAGCGCCGGCAGCCACAGGTGCGAGCACGACGCACCCGTCAGGTCCAATCCGCGCGCGCGCAGCCGCAACAGCGGCGGACACTGCGCGCGCAGTTGCTTGAGCACCGCCGACGGAATCGCCGCGCGGTAGTAACGCAGCATCAACCGCAGCGGCGGCCATGCCCACCAGGCGTCGGTGCCGGTCAGCATCTGCCAGTCGCTGGCGCGCATGCGCGGAGCGAGCAAGGCCAGGTCGTGCAGGTGCATCAGCCGCAGGCTGCGGCTGCACAGTCCGCCGGCCGCGTGCAGCAACAGGTGGCGCATCAGCGCGCCGTTGCTGGGGTAGGGATTCAGGCCGGGCCTGCCGTCGCGCGGCAGGAGTTGCGTACCGAGGTCGACCGTGCGCAGCGGCAGGCGTTCCTGGATGCGCACGTGCAGTTCGATGTTGATCGGCGTGTCGCGGTGCTCGCCCAGGCCACCCACCGCCTGCGCCTGCGCTGGACGGAAGGTCTGGTGCTTCCACTGCGCGAACTCGGCCACGTAGCCCAGCGCGGCGAGCAAAGTCGCGGCACGCTCGGCGTCCTCGGGGCGCACCAGCAGGTCGATGTCGGCCATCGGCCGGTCGCCCGGCCGATACAGGCCTTGCGCATGCAGCGCCGCGCCTTTCAGCGGCACGATCGCCAGGCCGGCGGTCTGCGCCAGGGCGTCGATTCGCTGCAGCAACGCGGCGATGCGTTGGTAGCGCTGCGCCACGTGCTCGCGTTGTCCCTCCAGGAACGCGCGCCACGGCCGGTCCGGCCATTGCGAGCGCTGGCTCA
>NZ_AQOJ01000737.1:0-562 GCF_000364685.1 Xanthomonas sp. SHU 166 | reverse complement strand
GCAGCGCCGCGGCCACCAGCAGCAGCGCCGGCAGCCATATCCGCCAGGCGCGCGCGCTCACGGCGTGCGCCCCGACAGGCAGCGCAGCGGACCCAGCCGGGTGGGCGGCGCCTGCGTCGGGCGCTCGATCCGGAACCGGCAGCGGCTTCCTTGCATGTCCACCTCCAGGTCGTTGCGGCCGGGCGCGAGCCCTTCCACATAGGCCTGGCCATCGTAGCCGACCACGGTGTCGACGCCCGGTCCATGCACCCGGCTGCCGACCGGCAGCGGCGCGTCGGCGGCGTCGTGCAGTTGCACCAGCACGCCATCGCTGCGGCGGATCGGGAACGCCACCACCACCCCGGTGCGATCGCGCGGCACCACGATCTGGTCGACCTGTTCCGGCCGCAACTCGGGCGGCAGGCGCATCGGATCGATCGACAGCCGGTTGTGCTGCCAGGCCAGCAGCGGTGTGACCAGCAGGAAGCCGCGCGCATCGGTGCGGCCGATCGGCCGGTTCTCCAGCAGCACCGGCACGTCGGCGACGCCGCCGGTGGAGACCAGGGCGAAGGCCTGGTCGAGA
>NZ_AQOJ01000736.1:0-1070 GCF_000364685.1 Xanthomonas sp. SHU 166 | reverse complement strand
CGGCCTCCACCCGTTGCGGCAGCGCCGACCGCAGCCGCCAGCGGGTCAGCGCGCTGAGCGGGCGCTCGGTCTGCAGCACGGCGTCGGCCGTCAGCCGGGTGCCGGCCGGTGCCTGCCGCGGCAGGTCCAGGGCGACCAATTGCCGGCGGTCGGTCGGTTCCACCTCGAGCTGGTAGTCCCAGCCGCCGGGTGCGAGCTGGATCGGCGGTGCCGGCGCGAAGGCGTTGTCGCGCTGCGCACGCCAGGTGCGGCCGTCGAAATCCCACAGCACCGGGCCGCGCCAGTAGCGCTGCGCCGGTGCCGGCACCGGGCCGAAGAACTGCACACGCAATGCGGGGGTGTCGTCGGCCAGCAGGTCCAGCCACTGCCCCGGACTCATCGTGTCCGACAGGCCGGGCCGGCCCAGCGCACGTTCCGGTACGCCCCACAGCGGCGAACCCAGGCGCGGGAACAGCCAGAACGCGGCCAGCGCCAGCGGCAGGCCCAACGCCAGCAGACGGCCGACGCCGCGCAGTTGCCCGCGCAGCGGCCGCCGCGCGCTGTGCCCTTCCTGGTCGGCCAGGCGCTGCATGCACAGCAGGGCCGCGATCACCGCGGCCAGCCCCAGCGCCATCGTCACCGGCCCCTGGTCGAGCAGGAAGGCGGCGAACGGCGCGAACAGGGCGAAGCCAAGCAGGCTGCGCGCATCGCGCAGGCTCTTCAGTTCCGAGGGCTTGATCGCCAGCATCGCCGCCAGCAGTGCGCAGCCGGTATCGCGGCCGAAGCGCAGGCCGACCTGCCAGTACAGCGCCGCGAGCATGACTGCGACCAAGGCCAGGCGCAGCAGCGCCGGCAGCGGCCGCCACGCCGAACTGGCGCCGATCAGCAGGGCGGACAGCGCGATCAGCCAGGCCAGTGTCGCGGGCAACTGCAGCAGCAGCGGCAGCAAGGCCAGCAGCGCCGCGCCCAGCGCCCAGGCGCGGCTGGCGGCGTGCAGTGCGGGCGAGTGTGGCTCAGTCATGCGGCAGCAGCGCCAGCGCGCGCAGGCACAGATGCCGGTGCTGCAGGCCGCGGCCCGGCCCCAGCGCCGG
>NZ_AQOJ01000735.1:0-558 GCF_000364685.1 Xanthomonas sp. SHU 166 | reverse complement strand
TGTCGCGTTCGGCTTCCTCGACCCAGCGCGCCAGCCGTGCGATACGACGTTCGTGCGGCAAGGCCGGCAGCGTGCGCCAGTCCAGTACCACGTCCACGCCGATCGGGCGCTCGTACTCGCGTACCAGCAGGGTGTCGCGGCGCGCCGAGTGTTTCCACGCGATCGCCCGCGGCGCATCGCCGGCGCGATATGGGCGCAGCTGGTGCAATTCCTCGCCGAGCGCGTGCAGGCGGGTCTGGGTCGGGGTGCCGGCGCCGGCCGGCAGCGGCGGACCGTCTGCCTCCGGTTGCGGGTAGACCAGCAGCGGGGCGTCCGGCCAGAACCAGGCCCAGGCGCGCAGCAGGCCCAGCGGCTGGGTGGTGGAGACCTGGATGCGTTGCAGGTCGAGCCAGCCGCGGCGCTCGGTGGGCACCTCCAGGTCGGCCTCGTTGCGATCGTCGCGGTGCAGGTCGAGGTAGGTGTGCGCGACGCCGTGGCGCACGCGCAGGCCGCGCCGTCGGCGCCCGTCGGCCGTTGCCAGCGCCAACCGCAGGCGCAGCGGTTGCCCGGCGGCGACCG
>NZ_AQOJ01000734.1:0-1185 GCF_000364685.1 Xanthomonas sp. SHU 166 | reverse complement strand
CGGGCGAACCGCTCGCCGCGGTCGCCGCCGCCGCCCCTGCCGCCCGCGCCCCTGCGCCGGCACCCGCCGCGAAGGAATCGCTGATCGCCGCCGACATCAGTATCGAGGGCAAGATCGAGGGCACCGGCCACATCCGCATCGCCGGCAAGTTCAAGGGCGACGTCAACGTGCAGGGCGACCTCACCATCGAGACCGGCGCCAAGCTCAGCGGCGGCGTGCGTGCCGACAAGGTGGTGATCGCCGGCGAGCTGGAAGGCAACATCGAATCGGCCTCGCGGGTGGAGCTGCTTGCCTCCGGCGCGCTGATCGGCGACGTCAAGGCCGGCTCGCTGACCGTGGCCGCCGGCTCGCGCATGCGCGGCCAGGCCGACTTCGGCTGGGACGACGACAAACATGCCCGCAAGGGCGGCAAGCCCGCGGAGTCCGACGCCGGCGCATGAGCAGCCCGCGTCCCGGCAGTCCGGGGGCGACCCGGACCTGCCCGCACTGCAAGGCCACCATTCTCGAAAGCGCCAGCGTCTGCCCGGCGTGCAAGCACCACCTGCGCTTCGATTCGGCGGTGCTGCAACAGTCGGCGCCGTCGGCGCTGGTGCCGCTGCGGGTGGAGGGCAGCATCCGCCACCCGGACGACGGCAGCGCCTGGGAATACACCGTGTTGGTCAGCATCCGCAACGGCCGCGGCGAGGAGATCAAGCGCCAGTTGGTCGGCGTCGGCGCCATGCTCGACGGCGAGGAACGCAGTTTCACGCTCTCGGTCGAGGCGACGCCGGTGCGGGGTGGGAAGCGCGGCAGGCATTAGCGCCTGAGGCGCTGGGATTGGGGATTGGGGATTCGTAAGAGCCTAGCCCCTCTCCCACCAGGAGAGGGGTTGGGGTGAGGGTATGACCGTTCGCCGCCTGTGAACGTCGCACTTGCTGCATGGCGACGCTGGCTGCCGCACCCTCATCCGCCCCTTCGGGGCACCTTCTCCCGAAGGGAGAAGGGAGTGGCGCCCTGCCCACTTTCCACCCGGCGAGACGCGATGGGCCGCCATGCGCACGCCCACGGCATCGTGGACGCAAAGCCCCTCTCCCACCGGGAGAGGGGTTGGGGTGAGGGTACGGTCGCGCGTCGCCGGTGATCGCTACACTTGCTGTCTGGCGACGCTGGCTGCCGTACCCTCATCCGCCCCTTCGGGGCACCTTC
>NZ_AQOJ01000733.1:0-453 GCF_000364685.1 Xanthomonas sp. SHU 166 | reverse complement strand
CCGTCGGCGGCTGCCGCCTGGCTGAGGTCGGCCGTCGCACTGGTGCGTTCGCCGATGCGTTGCACGGCGACGCCGGCCTGGCGGCGGCCGTCCAGCGCGATCGACCAGCCCAGGTACACGCTGCGGTCGCGGGCCTGGTCCAGGTTCTGGTTGATGCTCAGGTTCAACGACGACTGCCGCGGCAGGGCACGGGTCCAGAACAGGCTGGCGTAGCGTTGGTCGCCGCTGTCGGGGTAGGCCAGGCGCACGTAGCTCAGGGCGATGTTGCCGACGCCGTCCCAGGTGCTGCCGAACAGGGCGCGCTCGCTGATCCGCGGCGGCGCGGCGCCGTAGCGGGCGGCCACGTCGCGGTAGCCGGCCTGCGCGCGCTGGGTGTCCATCGCCAGGTTGAAGCGGCCGTTGTTCCAGCGGTAGCTCAAAGCGTACTGCAGGCCGTGCTGGCCGGCCGCACCA
>NZ_AQOJ01000732.1:0-479 GCF_000364685.1 Xanthomonas sp. SHU 166 | reverse complement strand
GGCAGGCGGTTGGCGCGCTCGAGCACCAGCACCAGCCGCGACCAGGCCCGCGCCGGCTGCGCCATCGGCCCCTCGGCACAGGCGCGCAGCAGGTCGCCGGCGGTGTCGGTCTCGCCGCCCTGCGACAACAGCCAGGCCAGTTCCACGGTGGTGTCCGGATCCAGCGGCGGCCACTGCCGCCAGTCGGCGATCAGCGCCTGCACGCGCTGGAAGTCGCCGCATTCGTGGCAGGCCATCGCCGCGTGCACGCACAACGGCGGCGCCTGCGGCGCCAGCGCATGCGCGTCGAGCAGGTGTTCGCGGGCCGCGGCGTAGTCGCCGGCGTCCATCGCCAGCAGGCCGAGGTTGTGGTGCGGCAGCGGATCGTCCGGCGCCAGCGCGCGGGCGCGAAGATAGGCCTCGCCTGCCGGGCCGGGGTCGCCGGCCTCGCGCAGCGCCGTGCCCAGGTTGTTCCAGTGCGCGACCTCGTGCGGCTCGCG
>NZ_AQOJ01000731.1:0-347 GCF_000364685.1 Xanthomonas sp. SHU 166 | reverse complement strand
GGCGGCCGGCGCCGGCTGGCCCTGCATCTGCAGGCTCATCGCCAGCAGACTGCTGGCCAGGACATCGTCGGGGCGCTGCCGCAGGTAGGCGCGGGCGCCGCGTTCGAGGGTCTGCGCCTGGCCGGCCTCCAGCGCCGCCAGCAGGTCCGGGAGCGGGGGGATCGCGGTGTCGTCCAGGGAGGTCATGCGCAGGCGGGTCGTGGGCGGTCCTCCACCTTAGCCGCCCGCCCGCGCCGTGCGCCACGCCGGTCGCGCCGACGGCTGCCACATAACCCATACATTGCCGTTACGAAGACGCGCGACCGCTCCTAGATGTGATCTCTCAGTAGGTTGTTCATCCGGGGCAT
>NZ_AQOJ01000730.1:0-578 GCF_000364685.1 Xanthomonas sp. SHU 166 | reverse complement strand
GCGCGAACAGCGCCACCGGCGCGTCGGGCTGCACCTGGCGCGCGGCCTCGGCGATGCGCTCCAGGCTGCGCGCCTGCGTGGCCTGATGATCGCGCACCCGCTTGCCGGCACTGTCCTGGCTGCGCTGCTTCTGCCGGCCGAGCAGGATCGGCGCCTGGTTGGCCGTGCCGGCCTGCTGCCGCCCGCGCGCATTGCGCCGCTGCTGTCGATCGTGCTGCGCCTGCCAGGCAGCGTTGTCGCGCGCGTGCTGCAGCTTGTGCTGCGCCAGTTCGGCCTGCGCGGCCTCGCGCTCGCGCGCCCGGCACTGCAGGTAGAACGCGTAGTCGCCGCCGTAGTCGCGCAGCCCGCCTGGCGACAGTTCCAGCGTGCGCTGCATGTCCTGCAGCAGCAGCGCATCGTGGCTGATCACCAGCAGGCCGCCCGGCCAGCGCTGCAGCGCCTCGCGCAGGCGCTGCCGCTGCGCCGCGTCCAGGTGCAGGGTCGGCTCGTCCAGGATCAGCGCATCGGCCTCGGCCAGCCAGGCGCCGATCAGCGCCACCCGCATCGCCTCGCCGCCGCTGAGCGTGGCCGCCAGGCGG
>NZ_AQOJ01000729.1:0-7475 GCF_000364685.1 Xanthomonas sp. SHU 166 | reverse complement strand
CGCCAGCGCCCGCAACGCCGTGCCCACGCCGGCCAGGTCGGCGACGGTGGCGTGCGGCGCCGGCGCGATCTGCTGCGGCACGTAATGCAGGCGGCCGTGGCGCACGCAGCGTCCGGCGCTGGGCGTCAGTTCGCCGGCAAGCAGGCGCGCGAACACGCTCTTGCCGACGCCGTTGCGGCCGACCAGGCCGGTGCGGCGCGCATCGAGCGCGAAGTGCAGATCGGAGAACAGGATCCTGCCGTCGGGCAGAACATGGGTCGCGCTGTCCAGCGCAAGCAGCGGATGCGTCATGGGAACCTCCATGGATGCCGGTCGTGCCCGCCGATGGCTCGGCAGGTGGGACGAGGGCCGTCGCGAAGACGGCGGCATCAATGGCGCATCGGCGTGGATCCTCGATCGGAGTGGACGCGGGACGATGCTAACGCAACGCGGCCGCGACGGGCCACGGCGCGGCGCGCTGGCTCAGGCCGCGGACAGGAACGCCGGGTGGTAGGCCACCTCGCCCATCGGCGGCAGGCGCTCGCCGAAGGCCAGTGCCTGGAAGGCCTCCACCGGCGCGCCAGGCAGGGTCAACCCGGGTTCCGGGCGGAAGCCGAAGCGCGCGTAGTAGGCCGGGTCGCCCAGCACCACGCAGCCGGCCGCGCCCAGCGCCTGCAACTGCGCCAGCGCCTCGCGCACCAGGCGCGTGCCCAGGCCCTGGCGCTGGTGGCCCGGCCCCACCGACAGCGGTCCCAGCCCGTACCAGCCGCGGCTGTCGTCGGACAGGCTCACTGGCGACACCGCGACGTGGCCGACGATGTAGCCCTCGTGCTCGATCACCAGCGACAGGGTCAGCGCGCCGTCCGCGCGCAGCCGTTCGATGATGTCCTGCTCGTCGTGGCGGCTGTGCGCGACGCGGAAGAAGGCGACCAGGGTCAGCGCCTCGATCGCCGCCGCGTCGGCCGGCCGCTCGGCGCGCAACAGCATGTCGCCGGCTGCGCTCACAGGCGCTCCAGCAGTTCGGCGAAGGCCTGCGCCGAGGTCGCCACGTGCTCGCCCAGGCGGTGCGTGTCGTCGACCAGCAACAACCGCGCAGCACGCGCCTGCGCCCAGGCGATCACCTCGGCGGCGGGAATCAATTCGTCGCGCCAGGCATGCACCACCGAGGTCGGCACCGGTGCCGCATCCAACGCCGGCATGTGCCCCATCCGCGTCGGCGGCACCATCAGGAACAGGCCGCGCACCGGCACCTGCAGCGACACCTGCGCGGCGATATAGGCGCCGAGGCTGGAACCGGCCAGCACCAGCGGCCCGCGCTGCGCCGCCGCCTGCGCCAGTTCCAGCAAGCGCTGCAGGCGGGTCGGCACGTCGCCGAGCGGGCTGATGTCGCGGCGCGCATCCAGGTCGGTGTAGTCCGGGCGCGAATGGGTCCAGCCCAGGCGTTCCGCCACCTCGGCCAATGCGGTCACCTTGATCGCGTCCGGCCCGCTCTCGAAGCCGTGCGAGAGGATGCAGTGGCCGCGGCTCACAGCGCCACCACCGCATCGCCCAGCCGCAGCGTGCCGCCTTGCACGATGCGTGCGCACAGGCCGCCGTGGCCACGCATGGCGTTGTAGCCGCCGGGCCCCAACGCCTGCTCCATGCGCGAGCACGGGTCGCACGGCGCGATGCCTTCCAGCTCGACCTCGCCGATGCGGAAGCGGCGTCCCTTCAGGGCGATCAGCGGAATGCCGGAGACCACCACGTTGCGCCGCAGGGTCGCCGGCGCCACCGCCGCATGGCCGGCCAGCGCGGCGATCGCCGGCAGGTGTTCGGCCTGGATCAGGGTCACGCCGCGCTTGCCGTTGCGGCCGGCGTAGCGGTCGCCGTGCAGGCCGCCCTCGGTTTGCGCCTCAGCGGCGTCGACCTCGTGCATCGGCACGTCGCGCGCCGGGCGCAGGCCGATCCATTCCACGCGTCCGGCGCGCGGCAGTGTGGCCAGCAGGGTCGCCAGCGGGCTTTCGGAATTCAGGGTCATCGGCGAATGCTAGCATCCGCGCATGCCGCCCACCTCGCCGTTGCCGATCCACGATGCGCCCCTGCCCTACGTCGGCCTGCTGCAGGAGCGCGCGCCGGACAGCATCACGCTGGCGGTGATCCACTGCACCGAGTTGCCGGACCTGGCCAGCGCGCGCCTGTACGGCGAGCGCGTGCTGTATCCGTCGGGCACCGGCAACAGCGGCCACTTCTACATCGACCGCGACGGCAGCGTGCATCGCTACGTACCATTGGAGCGCATCGCGCATCACGTGCGCGGCTACAACTCGCAGTCGCTGGGCATCGAACTGGTCAACCGCGGACGCTATCCGCTGTGGCTGGATTCGCGCCACCAGGCGATGTGCGAGGACTACCCGCCGGCGCAAGTGCAGGCGCTGATCCGGCTGCTGCAGCAGTTGCGCGCGGAACTGCCGCAGCTGCACCACATCGCCGGACACGAGGCGCTGGACCGCAGCCTGGAACCGGCCAGCGACGATCCGACGCGGCAGGTGCAGCGCAAGCTGGATCCGGGCCCGCGCTTTCCCTGGCCGCAGGTGCTGGAGGCGGTGACGCTGGCGCCGTATGCGCCGCCTGTGTGACCGCCTTGGAGGCGGCGGATTGGAACGGCTGATTCGGGCCGCGATGGAGTAGCAGACAGCGTCGCATTCGCAGGCTCCCGCAGGAGCGGCTTCAGCCGCGCCCCGGCTTCACCGGGAACGGCCCGGTCGCGGCTGAAGCCGCTCCTGCGCGATTTTCCACGCGCTCAGTGCGCGCCGACGTAGTTCTTCTCCCCAGCGGTCACCGCCACGTCCAGGCGATTGCCGACCGGCGCCAGCGGGCACACCACGTGCGGGGTGAACGCGCATGGCGGGTTCTGCGCCAGGTTGAAATCCAGCACGATGCGGTCGCCCTGCGGCGCCGGCACGAACAGATAGCGGGCGCCGCCATAGCTCTCGCGGCCACTGGTGCGATCGGAGAACGGCAGGAACAGGCGCTGGCTGGCGCCGTCGCGCAGGATCTGCAGCTTGTAGCGCCGCCCCCGCAGCACGAACTCGGCGCTGCCGACCAGGGCCAGCGGCTGCGGCGTGCCGATCGAGGTGAGCAGCACCATCGCCTGCGGCGCCGGCACCGGATGCCAGTCGGCCACCACCCGCCACTGCGGATCGATCGGGAAGTAATCGATGCTGCGGAAGCGCGCGCGCGCCGGCGCCTGCGGATCGCGGAAACGCCAGCCGAACAGGTTGCCGGTGCGCACCACGTAGAACTCCTGCGCCCCCAGCGCAAGGCGGGTCTGGGTGTCGTGCGCCGCGTCGGTCTCCAGGCGGCCACCGGCGAACGGCTGGCCGTTCACCTGCACCGCCGCGTCCGCCGCGGGCTGGAACTGCACGCCCTCCTGCAGATCCACCTGCAGCATGCCCAGATGCGCCGGGCCGGCCGGCAACTGCACATCGTTGTCGGGTGCGCTGCCGACACGGTGCAGGCCACTGTGCAGACGCCCGGAGCCGGTGAAACTCAACCAGCCCGACGGCGCGCGCAATGTCGCCAGGCGCTGCGCACGATTGAGCTCCACCGCCTCGCGATAGTGCGTGGCAGATTGCGCGCGTGGCGAGGCGTCGGCGCCATCGGCCGACGCGCGGCGGTCGCCGCAGGCGGCCAGGCCCAGCAGCATCGCAAGCCCGCAGGCCTCACGCCAGCGCATGGTGCCGCCCCTGTCGCGTGCCATCGTGCATGCGTTCCGTGTGGACCGGCGCCGGCCCTAGCCGATGGCGCGCGGCCGTGCCGGATCGGCGATCCAGCCGCTCCAGGAGCCGGCATACACGCGCGCACCGTGCAGGCCGGCATGCTCCAGCGCCAGCAGCAGATGGCAGGCGGTGACGCCCGATCCGCACATCAATACCACCTCGCGCGGATCGCGTCCCTGCAGCAGCGGCTGCAGTTCCGCGCGCAGTTCCTGCGCCGGGCGCAGGCGGCCGTCGCGCAGGTTCTGCGCCAGCGGCCGGTTGAGCGCGCCGGGCACGTGCCCGGGCAGCGGGTCGATCGGCTCCACCTCGCCACGGAAGCGTTCGCCGGGGCGCGCATCCAGCAACCAGCCCGGCGCCTCGTGCAGACGCGCGGCGACCTCCTCGGCGGAGACGATGCGTGCAGCATCGAAGACCTGCGGATACGGCGGCAGCGGCGACGGCGCGGAGGCCGCGTCGGTTTCCGGCAGGCCGAGCCGGCGCCATTCGGCCAGGCCGCCGTCGAGCACGGCGACCCGACGATGGCCGAGCAGGCCCAGCATCCACCACAGGCGGGCAGCGGCCATGCTGCCGTCGCCGGCGTCGTACACCACCACCTGGTGCTGCGGGCCGATGCCCCACTGCCCCAGAGTGCGCGCGAACGCCGCGTCGTCCGGCAACGGATGCCGGCCCAGGCCGGGACGGCCGAGATCGGACAGATCCGCGTTCAGATCGGCGTAGACCGCGCCGGGCAGGTGCGATTGCGCATAGGCCTCGCGCGCGGCCGCCGCCGCGGCGGGATCGAGCAGCGCCGCCGGCACGAACCGCGCATCGACCAGGCGCAGCGCGGGATCGCCGAGCGCGGCGGCCAATGCTTGCGCCTCGACCAGGGTGTGCCATTCGGGGGACGTTGCGGTCATGCGGCTTGCTCCAGTCGGCGGCGCAGGTTGAGCAGGATCGCCGCGGTCGCGCCCCAGATCCGCTGGCCGGGCCAGCCGTACTCCAGCACGACGCGCGGGCGTCCGCGGTAATCGGTTTCGATGCTGCGCAGGTTGTCCGGCGCCATCAGGTAGGCCAAGGGCACTTCGAACACCTCCGCCACCTCGCCCGGATGCGGCTGCGGCACGAAGCGCGGATCGATCGCCGCGACCACCGGCATCACCCGGAAGCCGCTGATGGTGACGAACGGATCCAGGTAGCCCAATGGCTCGGCCTGCGACGCCGCCAGTGCGATCTCCTCCTCGCTCTCGCGCAGCGCAGCGGCCACCGCATCGGCGTCGCTGGCCTCGATGCGGCCACCGGGAAAACTGACCTGGCCGCCGTGGTGACGCAGGCTGTCGGTGCGCCGGGTCAACAGCACATGGGTGCCGTCGGCGCGCGGCACCAGGCCGGCCAGCACCGCCGCTTCCACCGGCGCGCCGTCCGGCAGCAGATCCTGCAGTTCGTGGTGGTTCCAGCCCGGCCCCGCCGGCGGCTGCTGCAGCGGGTGCAGTGCGCGCAGCAGGTGCGCGCGTTCGGCCAGGCGCTGCCCCGGAGACGGCGACCAGCCGCGGCCCGGCAGCACCTCGTCCATGTAGCGGCGGCGTTCGGCGTCGCTCATGCCGCGCCAGCGTGCGATCTCGTCGCCGCTGCGCAGGCAGCCGGCGCAATAGCCCTGCGCATCGAGACGGCAGAGACCGATGCAGGGCGTGAGCAGGGCATGCGGAACGGGATCCATCGGATTCGACACCTTGCCAGCCTAGCGCGATTCGTCGGCGCCGTCGTTGCCTGCCCAAAAAAATTGCGCCGGCATCGCTGCCGGCGCAATCGTCGTGCACTGAACCAGCGTGCTTACTTGACGCTGACCAGCTTGATCTCGAACTGCACCGCCACGTTCGGCGGGAACGGCGTACGCGGGTCGGCACCGTAGGCCTTGTCCGGCGGCAGGGTCACTTCCCACTTGGAGCCGGCCGGCATCTGCAGCAGCGTGTCGCGCATGGCCTGCATCTCGACTTCGCTGACCTTGATCGCCGGGATCTGCTGCGCCGGACGCGCCTGCGCCGGACGCTGGCCGAACGGGTACGGACCGGCCACTTCCAGCTGCACGGTGCTGGCCTGGGTCGGCTTGGCACCCTTGCCGGCCTCGATCACGCGGTACTGCACGCCGCTGGGCAGCACCTGCACGCCAGGCTTGGCCTTGTTCTGGGCCATGAACTGGTCGCTCTTGGTCTTGTTCTCGGCAGCGGCCTTCTCGTAGTCGGCCTTTGCCTGCTGGGCGCGGGCCTGCTCGCGCTTCTGGAACGCTTCCACCGCCGGCTTCAGCTGGTCGGCGCTGACCGCCGGCTGCTTCTTGGCGTAGGCGTCCTGCAAGCCCTTCACCACCGCATTGATATCGAGCTGCTCGCCGCGGCCGGTGAGTTCGGCAAGGTTGTTGCCGTAGTCGTAGCCGAAGTAATAGCTCAGCTTGCCCTTCTCGGACGAGGTGTCCTGGGCGAACGCATTGCCGCTCAGGGCGAGGGCCGCGACAGCGACCGCAATAGAACGCAACTTCATCAAACAATTCTCCAGGGTGGTGGCACAGGGCGGCCCGTGCCGCCTGAGATGACGCGTTAGGATAGCCGCCGCGGCGCGTAACCGCTACCGACGACGCTGCTCTGACTGGTGCGGCCCGCCCAGAGTTCCCATTACCTTTTTTTAACAACCAGGAATGCACATGTCCGGCACGCCGGTCCTCGCCGATACCCAGGGTGCGATCCGCATCCTCACCGTGAATCGAGCCGACAAGCTCAACGCCTTGAATCGCCAGGTTTTGCAGGCGCTGGATGCGGCCTTCGCCGCGGCCGCGGACGACCCGCAGATCCGCGTGGTGGTGCTGACCGGCGCCGGCGAGAAAGCCTTCGTGGCCGGCGCCGACATCGCCGAGATGAACGAACTGACACCGGTACAGGGCCGCGATTTCTCGCAACTGGGCCAGCGCCTGATGCGCCGGATCGAGCGCATGCCCAAGCCGGTGCTGGCGATGGTCAATGGTTTCGCCCTCGGCGGCGGGCTGGAACTGGCGATGGCCTGTCACCTGCGCGTGGCCGCCGACGGTGCGCGCCTGGGCCAGCCGGAGATCAATCTCGGCTTGATTCCCGGCTTCGGCGGCACCCAGCGCCTGCTGCGGCTGGTGGGCCGCGCCGCGGCGCTGGAACTGTGCCTGCTCGGCGCGCCGATCGACGCGGCGCGCGCACTGCAATTGGGCCTGGTCAACCGCGTGGTCGCCGCCGGCGAACTGCAGGCGACCACGCTGAAATTGGCGCAGCAACTGGCCGATGCCGCACCGCTGGCGCTGCGCGGCATCCTCGACGCGATCCAGATCGGTGGCGAAAGCGCGATCGAACAGGGGCTGGAATACGAGACCGCGCAGTTCGGCCTGCTGTTCTCCAGCGAGGACATGCGCGAAGGCACCCGCGCCT
Organism: Xanthomonas sp. SHU 166; assembly: GCF_000364685.1. Lineage (NCBI taxonomy): Bacteria > Pseudomonadati > Pseudomonadota > Gammaproteobacteria > Lysobacterales > Lysobacteraceae > Xanthomonas > Xanthomonas sp. SHU 166. The sequence goes on along the minus strand of NZ_AQOJ01000729.1, from coordinate 325 downwards.
TCCTGGAGCGGCGCCCGCCGCAGTTCCGCAACCGCTGAGCCCGCACACGATGTCGCACGCCCCCGCTCCCGCCACGCCGCTGCAGTTGCTGCGCTGGATCCTGGACGACGATCTGGATGCCGCGATCGACGGCGGCCTGATGGACTACCGCGGCACCGATCCGGAGGACGATCGCCTGGATCCGGCGCATCCGCAGTTGCGCGCGCAGGTGCTGGCCGCGCAGCAGCGCCTGCGCGATGCGTGGGACGCACGTGCGCGCTACCGGGCGCGCAGCACGCGCTTGGAACGCCGTACCAATGCGCGCCAGGCGCGACGTGCGGCAGCG
>NZ_AQOJ01000728.1:0-3193 GCF_000364685.1 Xanthomonas sp. SHU 166 | reverse complement strand
CGCCTGCCACGCGCGCAGCGCAGCCAGGACATCGCGCCTCGCGCCCGCGACTGGGCCGAGCTGCGCCCGGAATGGGCCCTGGCCGGCTGCCAGACCTTCATCGCCGCGCCGCGCGCGCGCACGGCCGGGCGCGACCTGGCAGGACGCGCCTTCCTGCACGACTACAATTGGCGGCGCGACGAAGGTTTCGGTGTGCTGGAATTGATCCTGACCGCACCGGTCGTGGTCGCCAGCTGGATCAGCCTGCAGTACTACGGCTCGACCGTCGCGCCCGAGGTCTTCGGCGCCGGCAACAAGCTGCTGCACAACGTCACCGGCGGCATCGGCGTGGTCGAGGGCAACGGCGGCCTGCTGCGCGGCGGACTCCCGTGGCAATCGGTCCACGACGGCGAACGGCTGATCCACGAACCGCTGCGACTGTCGGTGCTGATCGAAGCACCGACCGATGCGATCACCGACATCCTCGAACGCCATCCGCAGGTTCGCGCGCTGTTCGACAATCGCTGGCTGCATCTGTTCGCGCTGGACGACCAGGGCCGCATGGCGTCGCGCTACACCGGCGAGTTGCGCTGGGAGGCGTGTCCTGGCGATGCGCCGCCCAAGCGCAGCGCCGTGCCGGCACACGCGTGACCGGATGTCACCTGGTCACATCGACCCACCTGTCGACGTCCCTGCACCTGATGCGGGCGGCTGTCTGGCGACGCGTCAAATCCTGGATCGCATCGGCGACAAGTGGAGTCTCTACATCGTCGCCATGCTGGCGAACGGCCCGCAGCGCTTCAACGCATTGAAGCGTGGCATCGACGGCATTTCCCAGCGCATGCTGACGCTGACCCTGCGCGGACTGGAATGCGATGGACTGGTCACGCGGACGCTGTATCCGACGATCCCTCCGCGCGTGGATTACGCACTGACCAACCTTGGACGCACGCTATTGAAGCCGGTCATGGCGCTGGTCCATTGGGCGAACGAGAATCAACGCGCCATTGCCGAAGCGCATCGACGTTTCGACGAGGCGCCGGAGCAAGATCAGGTCTTGGTTCAGGGCGTCGTCTACCAGCGTCGCTAGTCAGAGCGCGTTTTCGTGGGGCGCGGCTGGAAGAAGCAACTGCCAGTACACGACATCCACCCAACGGCCGAGCTTGTAACCGACCTCCTCGAAGTGCGCGACCTTCTTGAACCCCAGCGCCTGGTGCAGCCGGGCACTTGCATCGTTCGGTTGAGCGACACCGCCGATGACCACGTGCAACTCCAGCCGTCGCAGTGTTTCCAGCAGCGCGCCATACAGGACAGCGCCCAGCCCTCGCCCGCGATGCCCATCAGCCAGGTAGATCGTGGATTCCACCGAACGCTGGTACGCCTTTCTCGCTCTCCATTGTGTGGCGTAGGCATACCCGGCAACCTCGTCGCCCACCAGCGCCACCAGCCACGGAAGGCCGACGCTCTGTACGTCTTCAATGCGCCTGGCCATGTCGGCCGACGTCACGGCATCCAGTTCGAACGTGACGCACGTGTTGGCGATGTAGTGGTTGTAGATGTCCGCGATGCGCTGGGCATGCACGGGACTGGCCGAAACGATGGTCGCTGTCACGGTCACCGGCTTCCTTTGTTGATGGCCTGGATCACAGCCGCTTCGACATGCAGACGGCGCTGGACGGACAGAGGCGTTCGAACTGGCTCGACGCCCCGACCAGCGGCGGCACCTGCCCCCGGTCGCACTGCACGTAGCCCATGGCGGCGAACACATCCTGCGCCGTCGTGGTCAGCAGATACAAGGCAAGCACCTCACGCTGCACAGCCAGGCGCTCCGCCTCCCGAACCAGCCGACGCCCGAGGCCATCACCGCGATGCCCCTCCGCGACGCACAACGAACGCAGCACGCCATGTTCGCCATGGAATTCGACAGCCACGGTGCCGAGCAACCCACCCCGACGCGCGGCAAGGAACTGTCGCGACGCGTGACCGGCGATCAGGTCGGAGGTGGGCAACCCCGAGGACTGCAGCAGTTCTTCCGTCTGCGGATCGAACTGCGCCAGGCTGATCACCACGTCCATGACATCACCTCGGTATGTGCAGAAGAACGACACGGTGGTTGGCGACTGCCTGGCGATGCGCCGTCGGCACGACATGAGCCGCGCCCACGCTCATGTCGCAGCCATTCCGCATCGAATGCCAAGCGTCAACAAGTCCGCCCCTCTCCGCAACGCGCGTCGCCGCAGCAGCAGTTCTCGGTCAGGTAATCGAGCAGGCGCGTCATCGTGTCGAACTCGGCGCGATAGCAGACCGTCCTGCCCCTTTGCTCGGCGCGGATCATTCCGACAGCAGCCAGCTCCTTCAGGTGGAAGGACAGGGTCGGCCCCGGCAGGGTCAGCGCGCTGGCGATCTCGCCCGCCAGCTTGCCCGCCGGTCCGGCCTGGACGAGCAGCCGGAAGATGGCCAGACGGGTCTCGTGGCCCAGTGCCGACAAGGCCTTGGTTGCGGTCAAATGTTCCATTATTTTAGAATAATTGAATTAATCAACCCAGGCAATCCATCATGGACCTTCCCAATCTGGATGCAACGCTTGCGCCCGCAGCGGATCGCGCGCGCCTGGCCGCCGGCGATGCCGAGCACAAGCCGCGCATCCTGATCCTGTATGGATCGCTGCGTCCGGAGTCCTACAGCCGAAAGCTGGCACTGGAAGCGCAACGGCTGCTCGACTACTTCGGCGCCGAGACCCGCGTTTTCGATCCGCACGACCTGCCCATGGTCGATGCCGTCGGCCCGGACCATCCGAAGGTGCAGGAACTGCGCGCCGCTTCCCTGTGGTCGGAAGGCCAGGTCTGGGTGAGCCCCGAACGTCATGGCGCGGTGTCGTCGGTCTTCAAGAACCAGATCGACTGGCTGCCCCTGCAGGAAGGCAGCGTCCGCCCGACGCAGGGACGCACGCTCGCGGTGATGCAGGTCTGCGGTGGATCGCAATCCTTCAACGTGGTCAACGCGCTGCGCCTGCTTGGTCGCTGGATGCGGATGGTGACCATCCCGAATCAGTCGTCGGTGCCCAAGGCCTGGCAGGAGTTCGACGCCAATGGCCGCATGAAACCATCGGCGTACTACGACCGCGTGGTGGACGTCATGGAGGAACTGGTGAAGTTCACCTATCTGGTGCGCGGCCGCAGCGACTACATGGTCGACCGCTACAGCGAGCGCAAGG
>NZ_AQOJ01000727.1:0-22866 GCF_000364685.1 Xanthomonas sp. SHU 166 | reverse complement strand
GCCCGCCGCTGCACTGGCGGCGGCCGCAGGCGCGGTCGAAGCCAGCCAGGCGGCAAAGACCGCGCCATGAAGGCCGTGATCTGCCACAACCCGGAATGCGGCACCTCGCGCAACACCTCGCCCTGATCCGTCACGCGGGAGCACTCCCACAGGTCGTCGAATACCTCAAGATGCCTCCAAGCCGGAAGCGACTTGTGGAGCCGATCGCCGCATCCGGGCTGACGGCACGAGAGGTTCTTCGGGAGAAAGGCACGCCGTATCACTCGCCGAAGCTACGGCATCCCGAGTTGACGGACAGCGACCTGCTGGACGCGATGCTGGAAGGCGAGCCGGAACACGACCGAAATGCCAAGCCTGCTTCAGGGCGCGCCGATCAGCCAGCGCCGCCCACGAAGGAGGTCACCTCACTCCCACTCGATCGTCGCCGGCGGCTTCCCCGAAATGTCGTAGACCACCCGCGAGACACCGCGCAGTTCGTTGATGATGCGGTTGCTCACCGTGCCGAGGAAATCATAAGGCAGGTGCGCCCAGTGCGCGGTCATGAAGTCGATGGTCTCCACCGCGCGCAGCGCGATCACCCATTCGTAGGCGCGGGCGTCGCCGACCACGCCGACCGACTTCACAGGCAGGAACACAGCGAAGGCCTGGCTGGTCTTGTCGTACAGGTCGGCCTTGCGCAGTTCGTCGATGAAGATCGCATCGGCCTTGGCCAGCAGTTCGGCATACTCGCGCTTCACTTCGCCGAGGATGCGCACGCCCAGGCCGGGGCCGGGGAACGGGTGCCGGTAGACCATGCTGCGCGGCAGGCCGAGTTCGACGCCCAGGCGCCGCACTTCGTCCTTGAACAGTTCGCGCAGCGGTTCGACCAGGCTCAGCTTCATGTGCTCGGGCAGGCCGCCGACGTTGTGGTGGCTCTTGATGACGTGGGCCTTGCCGGTCTTGCTGCCGGCCGACTCGATCACGTCCGGGTAGATGGTGCCCTGCGCCAGCCACTTGGCGTTGCGGAGCTTGTTCGACTCTTCGTCGAAGATCTCCACGAACAGGTTGCCGATGATCTTGCGCTTGGCTTCCGGGTCGCTGACGCCGGCCAGCGCCTGGAAGTAGCGGTCGGCGGCGTTGACCCGGATCACCTTGACGCCCATGTGCTCGGCGAACATCGCCATCACCTGGTCGCCCTCCTGCCAGCGCAGCAGGCCGGTGTCGACGAACACGCAGGTCAGCTTGTCGCCGATCGCCTTGTGCAGCAGCGCGGCGACCACCGACGAATCGACACCGCCGGACAGGCCGAGAATCACCTCGTCGTCGCCGACCTGGGCGCGCACGCGGGCGATCTGGTCGTCGATGATGTTGGCCGCGGTCCACAGCGTGGCGCAGCCGCACACGTCGACCACGAAGCGGCGCAGCAGGGTCTGGCCCTGCAGGGTGTGGGTGACTTCCGGATGGAACTGCACGCCGTACCAGCGCTTGGCCTCGTTGGCCATGGCCGCGACCGGTATGCGGTCGGTGACGGCGGTGATGGTGAAGCCCGGCGGCACCTGCGACACGTGGTCGCCGTGGCTCATCCACACGTTCAAACGCGACGCGCCTGCGTGATCGGTCAGCCCGGAGAACAGCGCATCGGCAGCGACCACTTCGACCTCGGCGTGGCCGAACTCGCGCTGATCCGCCGCTTCGGTGGCGCCACCGAGTTGCGCGGCCAGGGTCTGCATGCCGTAGCAGATGCCGAAGATCGGCAGGCCGCTGTCGAACACTGCCTGCGGCGCGGCCGGCGCGCCCGGCAGCGTGGTCGATTCCGGGCCGCCGGAGAGGATGATGCCCTTGGCGCCGAAGCCGGCGATCTCGGCCGGATCGTGGTCCCACGCCCAGATCTCGCAGTACACGCCCAGTTCGCGAATGCGCCGCGCGATCAACTGCGTGTACTGCGCACCGAAATCGAGGATGAGGATCTTGTCGCTGTGGATGTTGGTCATCTGGGGCCGGGATTGGGGATTCGGGAGTCGGGATTCGCAAGAGCGGGTGGCCGCGCTGCGCACGGCCGGTGGAGACGCGGCGGGCGACGAATCCCCAATCCCGACTCCCCAATCCCGCGCATGGGCATCAGCCCATGCGATAGTTCGGCGGTTCCTTGGTGATCTGCACGTCGTGGACGTGGCTCTCGCGCTGGCCGGCACCGGTGATGGTGACGAACTTGGGCTTGGTGCGCATCTCTTCGATGGTGGCGCAGCCCACGTAACCCATGGTCGCGCGCAGGCCGCCGATCAGCTGGTGGATGATGCCGCTGAGCGGACCGCGGTACGGCACGCGGCCTTCGATGCCTTCCGGCACCAGCTTGTCGGCATCGGAGGCATCCTGGAAGTACCGATCCTTGCTGCCCTTCTCCATCGCGCCCAGGCTGCCCATGCCGCGGTAGCTCTTGTAGCTGCGGCCCTGGAACAGTTCGACTTCGCCCGGGGCTTCCTCGGTACCGGCGAACAGGCCGCCGACCATCACCGTGGAGGCGCCGGCGACCAGCGCCTTGCCGATGTCGCCGGAGTAGCGGATGCCGCCGTCGGCGATCAGCGGGATGCGGTCCTGCAGCGCCTCGGCGACCATATCGATCGCGGTGATCTGCGGCACGCCGACGCCGGCGACCACACGCGTGGTGCAGATCGAACCCGGACCCACGCCGACCTTGACCGCGTCGGCGCCGGCGTCCATCAGTGCCAGCGCGGCGTCGCCTGTGACGATGTTGCCGCCGATCACCTGCAGCTGCGGGTAGGTCTTCTTGACCCAGGCCACGCGGTCGATGACGCCCTGCGAATGGCCGTGCGCGGTGTCGACGATGACCACGTCCACGCCGGCAGCGGCCAGCAGTTCGATGCGCTGCTCGGTATCGCCGCCGACGCCCACCGCGGCGCCGACCAGCAGCCGCGTGGCGGCGTCCTTGGCGGCGTTGGGGTTGTCGGTCTTCTTCTGGATGTCCTTGACCGTGATCAGGCCGCGCAGCTCGAAGCCGTCGTTGACCACCAGGATCTTCTCGATGCGGTGGCGGTGCAGCAGCTGCAGCACTTCCTCGTCGCTGGCGCCTTCGCGCACGGTGACCAGGCGATCCTTCTTGGTCATGATGTGGCGGACCGGATCGTCGAGCTTCTTCTCGAAGCGCATGTCGCGGCTGGTGACGATGCCGACCAGCTCGCTGCCGTCCACCACCGGCACGCCGGAGATGTTGCGGGCGCGGGTGAGTTTGAGCACCTCGCCGATGGTGGTCTCCGGACCGACCGTGAACGGCTCGGTGATGACGCCGGCCTCGAACTTCTTGACCTTGGCCACTTCGGCCGCCTGCTGCGCCGGGGTCAGGTTCTTGTGGATGATGCCGATGCCGCCGAGCTGGGCCATGGCCACCGCCAGGCGGTGCTCGGTGACCGTGTCCATCGCGGCCGACAGGATCGGCAGTTTCAGGCGCAGGTCGCGGGTCAGCCGGGTTTCCAGGCTGACGTCCTTGGGCAGGACGGTCGAATGGGCGGGGACGAGCGAGACGTCGTCGTAGGTGAGAGCTTCAGCCTGGATGCGCAGCATCGGCGGACCCGAGTGTGGGGAAGCGCGGCATTTTAACGCATTTGGGGCGGGGATTGGGGATTCGGGAGTGGGGATTCGTCAAGACCGGCCCCCTGCGCGGTCGGACCGTTTGCCTCTCTTTCAGCAGGGCGATCTCGACGGACTGCCGATCCCGCATGCAAACCGGAAAGGCCGCGCATGCGCTTTTGCTCCGCCTTTAACGAATCCCGAATCCCGATTCCCAAATCCCGCGCAGCCTTCAACGAATCCCGAATCCCGAATCCCGACTCCCCGCCGCCTCAGCGGCCTCGATCGTGTTCTGCATCAGCGTGGCCACGGTCATCGGCCCGACCCCGCCCGGTACCGGCGTAATCCAGCTGGCGCGCTGCGCCGCCGCGTCGAAGCCGACGTCGCCGACCAGGCGGCCGTCGTCCAGGCGGTTGATGCCGACGTCGATCACCACCGCGCCAGGCTTGACCCACTCGCCCGGGATCAGCCCCGGCCGGCCCACCGCCACCACCAGGATGTCGGCATCGCGCACCCGCGCCTGCAGCACCTCCGGCGGGGTGAACTTGTGGCAGCAACTGACCGTGCAGCCAGCGATCAGCAGCTCCAGCGCCATCGGCCGGCCGACGTGGTTGCTGACGCCGACGATGGTGGCATTGCGCCCGCGCACCGGCTGGTCGGTGTGCGCCAGCAGGGTGACGATGCCGCGCGGCGTGCACGGGCGCAGGCCGAATTCGCGCAGCGCCAGGTGGCCGACGTTCTCCGGATGGAAGCCGTCCACGTCCTTGCGCGGATCGATGCGGTGGATCAGCCGGCTCGCATCGGGGATGCCCGGCAGCGGCAACTGCACCAGGATGCCGTGGATCTTGGGATCGGCATTGAGCCGGTCGATCAGCGCCAGCAGTTCGGCTTCGCTGGTGCCCGCCGGCAGGTCGTAGTCGAACGCCTCGATGCCTACCTTCTCGGCCGCGCGGCGCTTGTTGCGCACGTACACCGCCGAGGCCGGATCGCCGCCCACCAGCACCACCGCCAGCCCGGGCCGCGGTTGCCCGGCCGCCAGCCGCGCGTCGACCCGCGCCTTGAGCTCGTCGAGCAGGTCTTCGGCGATGCGCCGCCCGTCGAGGATGCGGGCCGGGACGGAGGAGACGGGCGCGGAATCGGTCATCGGGGCGGGCGGGTGTAGAGTCGGGGGATGTCCATTGTCCCCGATTCCGCCATGACCGACACCACCCGCATCGAGGCCGCCGCCTTCCGCCGCCTGCTGCAGCACCTCAACCAGGACCGTCCCGACGTGCAGAACATCGACCTGATGATTCTGGCCGGGTTCTGCCGCAACTGCCTGGCCGACTGGTACCGCGAGGCGGCGGCCGCCGAAGGCGAAGACCTCAGCAAGGAACAGGCGCGCGAGCGCGTCTACGGCATGCCGTTCGCCGACTGGAAGGCGCAGCACCAGGCCGAGGCCACACCTGAGCAACTGGCCGCCTTCGCCGAGGCGCAGCGCAAGCACGGCTAGCGATGCTGCGTTACACCGCGATCGCGGCGGCCATTCTCGCCGCGGCCTATGTACTGGTCTGTGCCTTGCTCTACCTGGGCCAGCGCGACCTGCTGTACTTCCCGCAGGGCACGCGGGTGGCACCGGCGCAGACCGATTTCGCGCTGCGTCGCGGCGCGGACGTGGAGCTGCGCGGCTGGCAGGTCAATCCCGGTCGCGACAAGGTGCTGCTGTACTTCGGCGGCAATGCCGAGGATCTGCGTTTCGCACGCGCGCAGTTGCAGGCCGCCCTGCCCGACCACAGCCTCTACCTGCTCGCCTACCGCGGCTACGGCGCCAGCGACGGCAAGCCCAGCGAGACCGCACTGGTCGGCGACGCGATGGCGCTGTACGACCACGTCCGCGCCGCGCAGCCGCAGGCACAGATCGCGGTGCTGGGACGCAGCCTGGGCAGCGGCGTGGCCAGCCAACTGGCGGCACGCCGCGCGGTGGCGCGACTGGTGCTGGTCACACCGTTCGATAGCCTGGTGTCGGCGGCGCAGGCGCACTACCCGTGGGCGCCGGTGCGCTGGCTGCTGCGCGATCGCTACGACTCGGCGCGCGCCTTGCGCGCCTATCGCGGCCCACTGCTGATTCTGCGCGCCGGCCGCGATCAGGTGGTGCCGCCGGCCAGCACCGATGCACTGCTCGAGGCCCTGCCGCAAAGCCCGACCGTGGTCGCCTTCGCGCAGGCCGACCACAACGACATCAGCGACGATCCGGGCTACGTTCGGGCGCTGCAGGCGTTCCTGCGCTGAGGCGGCATCGCTCGGGCGGGGTACTCGAAAGGTACGCGGGAGTCGACTGTCATGCAGCCACGACGCGCGAAGTGCTGTGTGCTTCCGAAAGCGCAATGCGTCGGGACTGAAGTCCCTCCCACGGTGCATCCGGCGGGCTCGTCGCAAGTCCCTGTCGGTTCCCACACGGGCACCGCACACAATGCTGCCTTGCCGTGGCTAATCGCCGCGACGCGGCTCGCCGGTCTCGACCGGCACGCCTTCCGGATTGAGCGTGCGGCTCTCGCGCCGTGGCGGCGTGAACGGAGTCGGGGTCGGCACCACTGGGGTGATGTTGCCGTACATCAGGCCCCTGCCAGCACGCACGTCGCCGGCGGCGATCTCCAGTTCCAGCCGCTCTGCATCGCGGCGACGGATCTCGCGGGCGATGGAGCGCGCCTCGCTCTCGTCCATGCCCAGTTCGATCAGCGCGGCCTGGCCGAATTCCACAGCCGATTCGAAGGTCTCGCGGATGTGGTAATCCACGCCAGCGGCGATCAGCTCCAGCGCGTGCTCGCGGTCGTAGGAGCGCACCAGCAGCTTGGCCTGCGGAAACTCGGTGGTGGCCAGTTCGACGATGCGGTTGGCCGCTTCGCGGTTGTCCACGCACACCGCGATGGCACGGGCGCTGTGCGCGCCGGAGGCATGCAGCACGTCCAGACGCGTGCCGTCGCCGTAGTAGATCTTGAAGCCGAACTTGGCCGCGCTCTGGATCATCTCGATGTCGTTGTCGATGATGGTCACGTCCACGTCGCGCGCCAGCAGCGACTGGCTGGCGACCTGGCCGAAGCGGCCGAAACCGATGATCAGCACGCTGCCGGTGAGGCCGTCGGCCGCATCCACGCCTTCCATCGATGGCGCCTCCACCGGCGCCCAGCGCCGGTACAGCAGCACGAACAGCGGCGTCAGCGCCATCGACAGCACCACGATGGCGGTCAGGTTGGCATTGATCTGCGCGTCGATGACGCCGGCACCGCTGGCGGCGGCAAACAGCACGAAGGCGAACTCGCCGCCCTGCGCCATCAGCACGCCGCGATCCAGCGCCTGCGCATGGCCGCTGCCGGTGAGCCGCGCGACCAGATAGATGCACGCGGCCTTGGCCGCCATGAAGGCAAGCACACCGCTGAGGATCAGCGTCCAGTTGGCCGCCACCACCGCCAGGTTCAGCGCCATGCCGACACCGAGGAAGAACAGCCCCAGCAGGATGCCGCGGAACGGTTCGATGTCGGCTTCGATCTGGTGGCGGAAGGTCGATTCGGACAGCAGCACGCCGGCCAGGAACGCGCCCATTGCCATCGACAGCCCGCCGAGCTGCATCAGCAGCGCCGCGCCCAGCACCACCAGCAGGGCGGCCGCGGTCATCACCTCACGCGCCTTGGCCGCCGCCAGCAGCCGGAACAGCGGGTTGAGCAGCCAGCGCCCCGCCGCCAGCAGGCCGACGATCGCCGCGGCGCCGATACCGATGCCGATCCAGCGCGACGGCGCAGACGCGTCCGCCGGCACCGGCGCCATCCACGCCACCACCGCCAGCAGCGGCACGATCAACAGGTCCTCGAACAGCAGGATCGCGACGATCTTCTGCCCCGCCGGCAAGGCGATGTCGCCGCGCTCGCCGAGCAACTGCATCACCACCGCGGTGGAGGTCAGCACGAAGCCGGAGGCCGCGATGAAGGCCGCCGGCAATGGAAAGCCAAAGGCCAGTCCGACCCCGGTCAGCACGCTCGCGCAGACGATGATCTGCGCGGTACCCAGGCCGAAGATCTGCTTGCGCAGGCTCCACAGGTGCGAGGGCCGCATTTCCAGGCCGATCACGAACAGGAACATGACCACGCCCAATTCGGCGACGTGCAGGATCGCCTGCGGATCGGAGAACCAGCCCAGGCCGAACGGCCCGATCGCCAGGCCGGCGGCGAGATAGCCGAGCACCGAACCCAGGCCGAGCCTGCGAAACACCGGCACCGCCACCACGGCCGCGCCGAGCAGCGCCACCACCTTGATCAATTCGCTGCTGTCGGCTGCACTGGTCATGCGCCGATTCTACGCACAAGGCCGCAGCATCCCCATGGAGCGGGATGCGACATGAGACGCGGCGCACTGCGTGCTGCGCGCAAGGAACTTCTTGTGCGACATGCAAGCGGTCGCGCGCTGTGTGCCGCACCCTCACCCCAACCCCTCTCCCGACGGGAGAGGGGCTTGAGCGTGCGCGATGCTGCTTCAGCCATCGAGATCTCCCCTCCCTTCTCCCGCCGGGAGAAGGTGCCCCGAAGGGGCGGATGAGGGTACGGATGCCGCCGCGGGCAACGACAGCTAGTAGCAGCTAACCCTCAGCCCCACAGAACCGCGCGTAGTCGATATAGCCAGGGAACGGCCGCTCCGGCGCACACAAGGGACACTGCGGATCGGCGGACAGGCGGGTTTCGCGGAAGCGCATCGCCAGGGCATCGAAGTGCAGCAGGCGGCCGCGCAGGGGTTCGCCGATGTCGAGCAGCAGCTTCAAGACCTCGTTGGCCTGCAGCAGGCCAACGATGCCGGGCAGCACGCCGAGGACGCCGGCGTCGGCGCAGCTCGGCGCGAATTCCGGCGGCGGCGGCTCCGGGAACAGGCAGCGGTAGCACGGTGCCTGCCCGCGCCGACGGCCGGCGTCGAACACGCTGACCTGGCCCTCGAAGCGCTGCACCGCGCCGTACACCAGCGGCTTGCGCAGCTTCACGCAGGCATCGTTGAGCAGGTAGCGCGCGGGAAAGTTGTCCGAGCCGTCCAGCACCACGTCCACGTCCTGCAGCAGCCGCTCGACGTTGTCCGCGGTGACCCGCTCACGCACCGCCTCCACCCGCACGCCCGGATTCAACGCGCCCAGGCTCGCCGCAGCCGACTCCACCTTGGCCTGGCCGATCCGCGCATCGCCGTGCAGGATCTGCCGCTGCAAATTGCTGCGCTCGACCACGTCGTCGTCGGCGATACGCAAGTGCCCCACCCCGGCCGCGGCCAGGTAGAAACCGGCCGGCGAGCCCAGGCCGCCGGCACCGACCAGCAGCACGCGCGCGGCCTGCAGCCGGCGCTGGCCCTCGACCCCGACTTCGGGCAGGCGCAGATGCCGCGAATAGCGGTCGAAGAAGTCTTCCTGCTCCGGTTCCAGCGCCGGCCGCTGCAGCGGCAAGCCTTCGCGCTGCCAGCGCGTGGTGCCGCCCAGCACGGAAGCGACCTGGGTGTAACCGGCCTGCTCCAGGAACAATGCGGTGTCGTGCGAACGCTTGCCGCTCTGGCAGATCAGCAGCACCTCGGTGTCGGCGCCAAGATAGGCCGCCGGGTCGGCCTGCAACTGCGCACGGGCCACGCCCTGCGCGCCGACGGCCATGCCGGTGGCACGCTCGTGCTCCTCGCGGATGTCGATCAGGCGCGCGCCCTGCGCCTGCCGCGCCTGCGCCTGTGCCGGGGTCAGTTCTCGAATGCCCATGCGCGCATTATCGGCGCAAACCGGTTCCGCGTCCGCTGTCGACGGCGCGGCTGAAGGAACCTCGCGACGCGCTTGCCCGGGAACGCCCCGTCCCGCTGAAACCATTCCCACAGGCATCCTGTATCCGGCTTGATGATGTTGGATGCAGGTGCTTAGGGGGTGCCCTCAGTACGGCACCACCTCGACCACGTCGCCGGCCTGGAACTGGCGCGCGCCCTCCTCCAGCCGCAGCAGCACGTCGCTGTCGGCGGCGCCGCGCAGGCGATGCGAGCCGTCCGCGGGATTCGGCTCCGCCCACAACTGGCCGTGGGCGTCGCAGCGCATGCGCCCGCGCAGAAACTCCAGCCGGTCGTGGCGTTTGTCCCAGCCGGCCGCCAGCCGGGCGCGCCAGGCCCGATGCGGCTCGCTGCGCCGCTGCAACGCATCCAGCAACGGTCGGCCGATCGCCAGGAAGGTCGCCAGCACCGACACCGGATTGCCCGGCAGGCCCAGGAACAGGGCGCGGTCCCACTCGCCGAACAGCAGCGGCATGCCCGGGCGCATGCGCACCTTCCAGAACAGGATGCGGCCGTGCTCGGCCAGCAGCCGCGGCAGGTAGTCCTTCTCTCCGGCAGAGACGCCGCCGCAGGTCAGCACCACGTCGAACGCCGAGGCGGCGTCGGCGAGCATGGTCTGGATGCACTGCGGATCGTCCGGCAGGGTCGGCCACGCGGTCGGCGCCAGGCCGAGCAGGCGCAGCTGCGCCATCAGCATGTCGCGGTTGCTGTTGTAGATCTGCCCCGGCTGCAACGGCAGGCCCGGCTCAACCAGTTCGTCGCCGGTGGCGAACACCGCCACGGTCGGCCGCGCCGCCACCATCAGCTGGTCCACGCCCAAGGCCGCGGCCAGGCCGATGCGCGAAGGCGTCAACAGCATGCCGGCCTCGAGCACACGCTCGCCGGCGCGCACGTCTTCGCCGCGCGACCGCACATGCGCGCCAGCGGCGAGCCCGTCCGGCACCTGCACGAGGCCATCGCGCTCGTGCACGTTCTCCTTGATCACCACCGTATCGGACCCGGCCGGCAGTGGCGCGCCGGTCGTGACCCGCAGGCATTCGCCGGGCGCGAGCGCCTGGTGCCGATCGGCGCCGGCGAACTGCTCGCCGGCCAGCCGCAAGTCGGTCGCCGCCCCCGGGGTCAGATCGGCATGGCGCAGCGCGAAGCCATCCATCGCGCTGTTGGCGAACGGCGGCAGGTCGATCGGCGCATCCAGCGGCTCCAGCAGGATGCGGCCATCGGCACGCGACGCTGCAAGGCGCTCGCTGTTGACGGGACGGGCACGCGCAGCGGCAGCGACGATCGCCAGCGCGTCGGTGTAGGCGATCCGGGAGGGATAGTCGGTCATGGTGGCGGCAGGATACCCGCTGCAGCCAGGTCCTGCGGCGTGTTCAGATTGCCCAGCACAATCTCCGGCAGCGGCACCGGCCGCATCCGCAGGCGCTGCTGCAAGGCACGCGGCGCATACCGACCCGCCGCCAGCCCCTCCTCCAGCGCCGGGCGCAGCGCGGCCAATCGGTACAGCGCCACCAGCGGCTGCGCGCCGGCGGCATCCTCGACCCAGGCGCCATCGCACTCGTCAGCGGCTGCGGCTGCGGCCAGCACCGCAGGCAGATCACGCGGCAACACGCAGATATCGACCGGCACGGTCAGCAGCCAGGGCGTGGCACAGGCGGCGGCAAGCGCGTCAAGCCCGGCGATCGGTCCCAAGGAACGTTCCGCCCCGGCCGGTGCCGCGACGCGGTCCGGCACGGCCTGCAGGCCGATGGCGGCATAGCGCGGCAAGCTGCGGTTGGCGCTGACCAGCACTTGGGCGACCTGAGGCGCCAGCGCCTGCACCAGCCATTGCACCTGCGCCTGCCCGTCGCGCTGCAGCCAGGCCTTGTCGCATCCGCCCAGGCGCTGCGCGCGGCCACCGGCGAGAATGCCCAGGGTGATCGCGCGCCGCATATCCATCGTGCGGCTACTTGCCGCGGACGTGCTTCATCAGGCGCCGCTTCTTGGCGATCTGGCGCTCGGTCAGCACGTTCTTCTTGCCTTCGTACGGATTGGCGCCTTCGCGGAACATGAAGCGCACCGGCGTGCCGACCAGCTTGAAGCGCTTGCGGAAGAAGTTCTCCAGGTAGCGCTTGTACGACTCCGGCAGCACCTTCAGGCGCGTGCCGTGGACGATGAAGGTCGGCGGATTGCTGCCGCCCGGATGCACGTAGCGCAGCTTGGAGACGTGGCCGCGGATGCTCGGCGGCGGATTGCTCTCGTAGGCGATTTCCAGCGCCTGGTTAACTTCGCTGGTGCTGAACTCGCGCACCGCCGAAGCGTGCGCGCGATGGATCGCCTGGAACAGCTCGCGCAGGCCCGAGCCATGCTTGGCGGAGATGCGCACCGCCTCGGCCCAACTGACGAAGCCGAGCTTGCGCGACAGCAGGTCTTCGGCCTGCGCACGCTGGTAGTCGCTCTGCCCGTCCCACTTGTTGATCGCCACCACCAGGGCACGGCCGGCATCGAGGATCGCGCCGAGCACGGTCGCGTCCTGATCGGTCACGCCCTCGCCGGCATCGAGCATCAGCACCGCCACCTGGCACTGTTCGATCGCCTGCAGCGTCTTGAACGCGCTGAACTTCTCCACCGCCTCCTCGACGCGACCGCGGCGACGCAGGCCGGCGGTGTCGATCAGCCGGTACAGGCGGCCGTCGCGCTCCAGGTCCACCGCGATCGAGTCGCGGGTGGTGCCGGGCACCTCGGAGGCGATCATGCGCTCCTCGCCCAGCAGGCGATTGACCAGGGTCGACTTGCCCACGTTCGGGCGGCCGACGAAGGCGATGCGCATGCGCGCCGGATCGGTGTCCAGGGTCTCGCCGGCGCCCTCTTCCGGCAGCCGCTCCAGGACCTCGTCGAGCAGGTCGTCGATGCCGTGGCGATGCGCGGCGGAGACCGCGATGGCGTCGCCGAGGCCGTAGCGAGCGAACTCGGCGCGCACCTGGTCCTCGTCGGTGCCGTCGATCTTGTTGATCAGCAGCAGGGTCGGCCGCGCCAGCTTGCGCAGCCAGGCCAGGATCTCGTCGTCGAGCGCGGACGATCCCTCGCGACCATCGACCACGAACAGGATCAGGTCGGCCTCGCCGGCGGCGGCGCGCGCCTGCTCGGCGGTGGCGCCGGCCAGGCCTTCCTCTTCGCCGGAGATGCCGCCGGTGTCGACGATCACGAACGGGGTGTCCGGCTGCAGCCGGCATACCCCGTAGTGGCGGTCGCGGGTGACGCCGGGCTGGTCGTGGACCAGCGCGTCACGGCTGCGCGTCAGCGCATTGAACAGCGTGGACTTGCCGACATTCGGCCGTCCAACCAGGGCGACCAGCGGCAGCATCGCGACATCCTTCTCTTGTTATTGACCCAACCGGAACGCGGTCAGGTCGCCTTTCGTGTTCTGCATCAGCAGGATCCCGTCCGCGACCACCGGCTGCGCCACCAGCGGCTTGCGGCCGACCCGCTCGCGCGCGGCGAACTCGCCGTTGTCGAGCCGGAGCCAGTGCAGATAGCCCTTGTAGTCGCCGACCACGGCGTAATCGCCCTGGATCGCCACGCCGGTCAGCGACCGGCGCGCCAGCCCCGGCTGCGACCACATGGCCGATCCGGAGGCCTTGTCCAGCGCCCACACGGTGCCGGCGTTGTCGGCCACCACCACGTTGCCGGAACTGACGCCGACACCGCCGGCGCCGCCATGATCGCGGTTCCACAGCGGGCGGCCGCTCGGGCCTTCCAGCGCCACCGTCTCGTTCTTGAAGCTGGTCGCATACAGCGTGGTACCGTCGAGCACCGGAGCGCCGTCGACGTCGGCCATGCGCTCCAGCTCGGTGCGGCCTTCCGGCACGCCGATGGTCTGCTCCCACAGCACGCGGCCGTCCTGCATCGCCAGCGCGGCCAGCGTGCCGTCGTCGTTGCCGATGAACAGCACGCCCGGACCCGCCACCACCGGCGCATTGCCGCGCACGGTCAGGCTCGGCAGTTCCTGCGCATTGAACCAGCGCTGCTGCCCGGTCGCCGCATCGAAGGCGGTGGTGCGGCCGTCGTTGCTGCGCACGAACACCATGTTCTGCGCGATCACCGGCGCGGCGATCACTTCGTTGGGCACCTTGGCGCGCCACTTCTCGGTGCCGTTGGCGGCATCGAGCGCGATCACGGCGCCGTCCAGCGCACCGACGACCACCAGGCCGTCGCCCACGCCCGGGCCACCGGCAAAGCGCGGCAGCGGACGCTTCTTCTCGAGCCGCTTGCGCTCCTTGGCCTGCTGCTTCTCGTTGCGCAGGCGCTGCTTGTAGGCGGCGCGCTCGTCCTTGGACAGGTTCTTGCCGGACTCGCTCTCGACCTGGCTCTTCGGCTGGTCCTCGGCCTGCGACAGCTGCTGCTTGCGCGCCTGCTTGGCGTCGTATTCCCAAATGGTCTTGCCGGTCTGCAGATCCAGCGCGTACACCGTGCCGGAGGTCGCGGCCGCATACACCTTGCCGTCGGCGACTACCGGGCGCTGACGCACGCCGATCTGGCGCTCACCCTTGCCGGCGTCGGTGGACCACAGCTTCACCACCTTCACCGACGGGGTGAACTTCACCAGTTCGGCCGGCTCGGCGGCTTTCTTGGCGGCCGCATCCTTGCCGGCGAACCAGCCCTTGACGGTGGTGCAGCCCGACAAGGCCAGACCCAGCAGGGCCACGGTGGCGACACGCTTGAACATGACTACCTTCATCAGATCGGCTCCGCGGCATTCGGCACGCTGCCGCCCGCATCCATCAATTTCGTTTCGACCACGCGCCGCTGCGGCGAGGCCACGTCCAGGCTGGTGAGCGCCTTGGCGTACGCATCGCGCGCCGCCTCGCGCTTGCCCTGCGCGATCAGCGCATCGCCGCGAATCTCCAGACCCTGCGAATCGGTCGCCGAGGCCACCAGCGCCAGCGCGTCCTGCGGCTTGCCGCCGGAAATCAGCAACCGCGCCACGCGATGGTCGACCAGCACCTTCATTTCGCCGTCGGCCTTGAGCGCGCGCAGCGTGGTCAACGCGGCATCGGACTTGCCGGCATCGACCTGCGCCTTGGCCAGGCGCAGCGCCGCCAGTTCGGCGTAGATGTTGGTCGAGCCCTGCTGCAGTTCGGCCATGTCCTTGGCCGCCTTGTCCAGCTGATTGGCCTGGATGCTCTTGAGCACCGCTTCGTAGCGGGTATTGGCCTGGGCCAGATCGTTGGACCGTTGCTTGGTCCACCACTGCCAGCCGATGATCGCGCCAAGGCCCAGGACGATGCCGCCGATCAGGCCGGCGCCGTTCTTCCTGAGCCAAGTGCGGACGCGTTCGCTTTGTTCGTGCTCGTCGAGCAGGTCGTCAATCGCCATGCGTACTCTCGCCCCGCCGCTGCGACGGGACATGAAATGTTGAAGATGAGGAACCGCGCCGCCGTCACTCGGAGGCGGGCACCACGGAACCGTCAGAGGATACCGCAAAGCGCGCCACGTTCGCGCGCCTGAACGGGGTCAGATCCACGGTACTCCCGGATTGCTGAACCTGGACCGCGGAGGCATTGCCCAGCACCACACGTCCGACCTGCCCCGGCGCGTACGTGCGGGTCTCGCCGGCCTTCAGCAGCGCCTTCTCCACCGGCGTGCCGTCGGGCGCGAGGATCTGCACCCAGCTGTCGCCCTGGAACGACAGGCTCAGACTGTTCTTCTCCGGCTCTGCCGCCGGACGCGGCATCGGCGTCAGCGAAGCGATGTACGGCGCCGCGGCGCTTGGCGCCGGACTCTTGGCAGCCGGCGTGGTCGGCACCGGCGCAGCGGCACCGTTGGCCGGCGTCGCCGTCGCGGCAGCGGTCGTGCCCGGCGTGCCCGGCACCACGTCCAGCGAGGCGGTGCTGGGGCCGTTGTCGTCGGCGAAATGGCTACGGGTGGCGTACCACACCGGCACCGCCAGTCCGGCGGTGATCACCACGTAGACCATGCGCCGCGTGGCGCTTTCGAGCATGCGCCGCAGCGGCGGCGTATGCGTGTGGCTGATCAATTCGACCGGCTGCACCGGCGCGATCTGCGCGGTCTGCAGCAAGGGCTCCAGGTCCACGCCGAGCAGGCGCGCGTAGCTGCGCAGCTGCCCGCGGACAAAGACCGGCGCGCCAAGGCGCTGCCACTGCTCCGACTCGAGTGCCTGCACCACATGCACCGGCATGCGCAGTCGGCTGCCGACGTCGTCGATGCTCAGGCCGGCCGCTTCGCGCGCTTCGCGGAGCTGTTGCCCGCAGCCTTTGGCGCCATCGAAAGCGTTCGGATTGGAATCACTGATCACAATGCACTAGCCCCGGGTGTCGTGGTCGCGGCGTCGGGAAACTCCTTGCGCAACCGCTGTTGGTAACGGCCGGCGGCAGCCTTGTCGCCCAGCCTTTGCTCAATCTGAATAGCAAGTTGTAACACGGAAGCGGTGGCAGGCGCAGCCGCCAGACGCCGCTCGGAGAAGGCCCGCGCCTCGAAAAAGCGCCCTTGCGCGACCTCGTTGCGGGCCATCGCCTCGAGTGCGTACGCGTTGTCCGGATCCAGCTCCAGCGCCTTGCGCAGGTCGCGCTCGCCACGCTCGCGCTGGCCGACCTGCAGTGCGCAGCCGCCGGCGTTGGCCAGCGCCGAGGCCGGCGTGGCGTAGTCCTGCAGCGCGAGCGCGCGGTCGAACCAGGCCAGCGACTCCCCCGGCGAGCCGTTCGCGCACAGCCAGGCGCCGTAGTTGTTCAAGGTCGCGCCGTTGCTCGGCGCCAGCTCGGCGGCCTTGCGGTAGTACCCGCCGGCGGTCGCGGCATCGCCCTTGCGATCGGCGACCACCGCCAGCACGGTCAGTGCGTCGACCGAGTCGGCGTCCACTGCCAGCGCCTTGCGCGCATGCGTCTGCGCTGCGTCCAGGTCGTTGGAGGCAAGCCCGTTGGCGGCCAGGCCCAGTTGTTCCTGCAAGGCCACGCGCGACTTCACCGCGCGGCTGTCGCGGAAGGAATAATGCGGCTGCACCTGTTCGGCGGTGCGCACGGTGCCGGTCTTGGCAGCGATCCAGTTGCAGCCCGGCAAGGCCAGCACTGCGATCGCCACCACCGCGATGAAACGCCCTTGGCTACGCCGCCGCATCCCGATCCGCCCGCGTCTGCAATTCGCGCTTGAACTCGGCCTGCCGGCGGGTACGGTCCATGACCTGCCCCTTGAGCTGCCCGCAGGCCGCATCGATGTCGTCGCCGCGCGTGCGCCGCACCATGGTCAGCACCTGTGCGTCCAGCAGGATCTTCTGGAATGCACGGATCTCGGTCTCGCCGGAGCGCTCGTAGCGCGTGCCCGGGAACGGATTGAACGGGATCAGGTTGACCTTGCCGGCGTTCGACGCCTGCACCGCGTTGTCGAACTGGCGCATCAGCCGCGCCAGTTGCCGCGCATGCTCGGGCTGGTCGTTGATCCCCTTCATCAGGGTGTATTCGAAGGTCACCGACTCGCGGCGCTTGTTGGCGCGCAGGTAGCGCGCACAGGCGTCCATCAGTTCGGCGATCGGGTACTTCTTGTTGAGCGGAACCAGGGTCTCGCGCAGCGCGTCGTTGGGCGCATGCAGCGACACCGCCAGCGACACGTCGCTCTCGCTGGACAGGCGGTCGATCTGCGGCACCAGGCCCGAGGTGGACAGGGTCACGCGCTTGTTGGCCAGGCCGTAGCCCAGGTCGTCGCGCATCACGCTCATGGCGCGCACGACGTTGTCGAAATTCATCAGCGGCTCGCCCATGCCCATCATCACCACATTGGTGAGGCGGCGCATTTGGTGCGGCACGTTGCCCAGATGCCGCGCCGCCACCCACACCTGGCCGATGATCTCGGCGGTGGAGAGGTTGCGGTTGAATCCCTGGGTGGCGGTGGAGCAGAAGGTGCAGTTGAGGCCGCAGCCGACCTGCGAGGACACGCACAGCGTGCCGCGGGTCTTGTCGGGGATGTAGACGGTTTCGATCGCGTTCTTGCCGTCCACGCCCATCGCCAGCAGCCACTTGTGGGTGCCGTCGGCGGAAGGCTTGTCGAACACGATGTTGGGGACGACGACCTCGGCATGCTGCTGCAGCTTGGCGCGCAGCGCCTTGCCGAGGTCGGTCATCTGGTCGAAGTCGGTGACGTAGCGGTGGTGGATCCACTTCATCACCTGGTGGGCGCGGTAACGCGCTTCGCCGAGGGTCTCGGCGAAGAAGCGCTCCAGCCCCTCGCGATCGAGGTCGAGCAGATTCTGCTTGGCCGCCGCGCCGGTCCGCACGGGATCGGCGATGGCCAAGGGAGGATGGACGACCTCGTTCACGACGACCTCGCTTAGCGCGAAACCACTTCAGTGGCGGCGAAGAAATACGCCACTTCGTTGG
This sequence comes from Xanthomonas sp. SHU 166, assembly GCF_000364685.1. Classification (NCBI taxonomy): domain Bacteria; kingdom Pseudomonadati; phylum Pseudomonadota; class Gammaproteobacteria; order Lysobacterales; family Lysobacteraceae; genus Xanthomonas; species Xanthomonas sp. SHU 166. The sequence continues at coordinate 5,149 of NZ_AQOJ01000727.1, read as the reverse complement.
CGGCGTTCTCGACCGAATCCGAGCCGTGCGCGGCGTTGGCGTCGATCGAATCGGCGAAGTCGGCGCGAATGGTGCCCGGCGCGGCGTCCTTCGGGTTGGTGGCGCCCAGCAGGTCGCGGTGCGCGGCCACGGCGTTCTCGCCTTCCAGCGCCTGGATCATCACCGGGCCGGAGATCATGAACTCGACCAGCGCGTTGAAGAACGGACGCTCGCGGTGCACGGCGTAGAAGCCCTCGGCCTCGCGGCGCGACAGCTGCTTGTACTTGGCGGCCACGACCTTCAGGCCGGCCTTCTCGAAGCGCGAGTAGATTTCGCCGATGACGTTCTTGGCGACGGCATCGGGCTTGATGATGGACAGGGTGCGCTCCAGCGCCATGGGAAGTTCTCCGTTGGGCGGGCCACTGAAGGCCCGAGGTTAACATGAAAAAAACCCGCGTCAAAACGCGGGCTTAGCCAGAATTGCGATGGACAATTCTATCCAATCGGCGCCGGCTTTGCACGGCCGGCCCTGAATCGTGCTGCAAAGCAGCATGACGCGCCCACCGCCCAGGCCTAGACTCAAACAATCGTTTGATTGATTCTGGCGGCCGCATGGCAAAGCAAGCGCACTTCTCGACCAAGGACCGCATCCTCAGCGCGGCCGAGGAACTGTTCGCGCAACACGGCTTTTCCGGCACCTCGCTGCGCCAGGTCACCAGCCAGGCCGACGTCAACATCGCCGCGGTGAACTACCACTTCGGGTCCAAGGAAAACCTGGTCAACGAGGTGTTCCGGCGGCGCATGGACGAGATGACCGCCGCGCGCATGGCGCAACTGGAAGCCGCGCAGCGGCAGCATCCCGGCCAGCTCGGCCCGGTGCTGGCCGCCTTCGTCGAGCCGGCCCTGGCGATGGCCCAGGAGCGGCAGAGCGGCGGCGCCTTCGTGCGGGTGATCGCCCGCGCCTACGCCGAGAACAACGACAGCCTGCGCCAGTTCCTGTCCGACCATTACGGTCACGTGCTGCGCGAGTTCGGCAAGGCCATCGCCGCCTGCGTGCCCGGGCTGAGCAAACAGGAACTGTACTGGCGCCTGGATTTCCTGGCCGGCGCCCTGACCTACGCCATGGCCGACTTCGGCCTGATCAAGCGCCCCGCCGGCGTCAGCGAGGGCGCGCACCGCGCCCACGCCGCCCGCGAACTCATCCGTTTCGCCGAAGCCGGCTTCCTAGCCCACTCGGCTCCCTGATCCCGCAAACGTTGACCCACAGAGGCTGATCGCTATGTCCAATCCCCTGCTCGTCCGCCGTGCCGCCGTCCTGGGCGCGGGCGTGATGGGTGCGCAGATCGCTGCGCACCTGACCAACGCCGGCGTCGACACCGTGCTGTTCGACCTCCCCGCCAAGGAAGGCCCCGCCGATGGCGTGGTGCTCAAGGCGATCGCCAACCTGACCAAGCTCAGCCCGGCGCCGCTGGCCAGCACCGCGCTGGCCGAGGCCATCACCCCGGCCAACTACGACTCCGGCCTGGAGCAGCTGCGCGGCTGCGACCTGATCATCGAAGCCATCGCCGAGCGCATGGACTGGAAACAGGACCTGTACAAGAAGATCGCGCCGTTCGTGGCCGACCATGCGGTGCTGGCCTCCAACACCTCCGGCCTGGGCATCAACGCCCTGTCCGACGTGCTGCCGGAACAGCTGCGCCACCGCTTCTGCGGTGTGCACTTCTTCAACCCGCCGCGCTACATGCACCTGGCCGAGCTGATCCCGGCCAAGCACACCGAGCCGGCGGTGCTGGAAGGCCTGGAAAGCTTCCTGGTCACCACCCTGGGCAAGGGCGTGGTCTACGCCAAGGACACCCCCAACTTCATCGGCAACCGCATCGGCGTGTTCTCGATCCTGTCCACCATCCACCACACCGAGCAGTTCGGCCTGGGCTTCGACGAGGTCGACGGTCTCACCGGCCCGCTGGTCGGCCGCCCCAAGTCGGCGACCTACCGCACCTCCGACGTGGTCGGCCTGGACACCATGGCGCATGTCATCAAGACCATGGGCGACACCCTGCCGAACGATCCGTGGCATGCCTTCTTCAAGGCGCCGAAGTGGCTGGAGGCGCTGATCGGCAAGGGCGCGCTGGGCCAGAAGACCGGCGCCGGCATCTTCCGCAAGGTCGGCAAGGACATCGTGGTGCTGGACCTGCAGAAGCAGGACTACCGCCCGGCCGACCGCGCCGCCGCACCGGAAGTGGTCGAGATCCTGAAGATCAAGAACCCGGCCGAGAAGTTCGCCAAGCTGCGCGAGAGCCAGCATCCGCAAGCGCAGTTCCTGTGGGCGACCTTCCGCGACCTGTTCCACTACAGCGCCTACCACCTGGCCGACATCGCCGAGACCGCGCGCGACGTGGACCTGGCGATCCGCTGGGGCTACGGCTGGGCGCTGGGTCCGTTCGAGACCTGGCAGGCCGCCGGCTGGAAGCAGGTCGCGCAGTGGATCGCCGACGACATCGCCGCCGGCAAGAGCATGAGCAGCGCGCCGCTGCCGAACTGGGTGTTCGATGGCCGCGACGGCGTGCACGCCGCCGAAGGTTCGTACAGCCCGGCGCGCGACGCCAAGCTGCCGCGCTCGGCGCTGCCGGTGTACAAGCGCCAGCGCTTCCCCGATCCGCTGCTGGGCGAGAAGTTCGCGCAGGGCGAGACCGTGTTCGAGAACGACGGCCTGCGCATGTGGCACGACGGCGACGACATCGCCGTGGTCAGCTTCAAGACCAAGATGAACACCGTCTCCGACCAGGTGCTGGATGGCCTTCAGGAAGCGGTGGGCCGCGCCGAGAAGGACTTCAAGGGCTTGGTGCTGTGGCAGCACAAGGAACCCTTCTCCGCCGGCGCCGACTTGGCCGGCGCGCTGGGCCTGCTGCAGGCCGGCAAGGTCGATGCATTCGAGGCGATGGTCGCCAACTTCCAGGCCACCAGCCAGCGCATCAAGTACTCGCTGGTGCCGGTGGTCGCGGCGGTGCGCGGGCTGGCGCTCGGCGGCGGTTGCGAGTTCCAGATGCACAGCGCCAAGACCGTGGCCGCGCTGGAGAGCTACATCGGCCTGGTCGAGGCCGGCGTGGGCCTGCTGCCGGCCGGTGGCGGCCTCAAGGAGATCGCGGTGCGCGCGGCGCAGGCGGCGGGTCCGGGCGGCGACGTGTTCGCCGAGCTGAAGAAGACCTTCGAGACCGTGGCCATGGCCAAGGTTTCCACCTCGGCGGTCAACGCCAAGGAACTGGGCCTGCTGCGCGGCACCGACAAGGTGGTGTTCAACAGCTACGAATCGCTGTACATCGCCAAGGCCGAGGCGCGCGCCCTGGCCGAGGCCGGCTATCGCCCGCCGCTGCCGGCGCGACGCATCCAGGTCGCCGGCGACGTCGGCATCGCCACCTTCAAGATGCTGCTGGTCAACATGCTGGAAGGCCGCTTCATCAGCGAATACGACTACGAGATCGCCACCCGCATCGCCACCGTGCTGTGCGGCGGCGAGGTCGACCGCGGCGCGCTGGTGGACGAGGAATGGCTGCTCAAGCTCGAGCGCAAGCACTTCGTCGAACTGGCCCAGCAGGAAAAGACCCAGGCGCGCATCGGGCACATGCTCAAGACGGGTAAGCCGCTTAGGAACTGAGAATCGGGAATGGGGAATCGGGAATGGAAACGCATTCCCGGCTCCTCCTTCTCCCCCTAATTTTCTGCCGGAAATAGGACTGCTGCAGATCGCGCGAATCGCTTCACGATTCCCGACTCCCCATTCCCCATTCCCGGCTTTCGGAGAAAGCCATGAGCAAACAGATCCAGGAAGCCTACATCGTCGCCGCCACCCGTACCCCGGTCGGCAAGGCGCCCAAGGGCATGTTCCGCAACACCCGTCCCGACGACATGCTGGCGCACGTGCTGCGCGCGGTGGTGGCGCAGGCACCGGGCATCGACACCTCGCGCATCGACGACGCGATCATCGGCTGCGCGATGCCCGAGGGCGAGCAAGGCATGAACGTGGCGCGCATCGGCGTGCTGCTGGCCGGCCTGCCGAACTCGGTGGCCGGGCAGACCATCAACCGCTTCTGCTCCTCGGGCATCCAGGCGGTGGCGCTGGCCGCCGACCAGATCCGCCTGGGCAACGCCGACCTGATGCTGGCCGGCGGCACCGAATCGATGTCGATGGTGCCGATGATGGGCAACAAGGTCGCGCTGTCGCCGAGCGTGTTCGCCGACGACCACGTGGCCATCGCCTACGGCATGGGCATCACCGCCGAGAAGGTGGCCGAGGAATGGAAGGTGTCGCGCGAGGACCAGGATGCCTTCGCCCTCGCCTCGCACCAGAAGGCCATCGCCGCGATCGCCGCCGGCGAGTTCCGCGACGAGATCAGCCCCTACGAGATCCTCTCGCACCAGCCCGACCTGGCCGGCAACGTCATCGCCCTGCGCAAGAAGCTGGTCGATACGGACGAAGGTCCGCGTCCGGACAGCTCGATCGAAGGCCTGGCCAAGCTGCGCCCGGTGTTCCGCAACGGCCAGTTCGGCGGCAGCGTCACCGCCGGCAACTCCTCGCAGATGAGCGACGGCGCCGGTGCGGTGCTGCTGGCCTCCGAGCAGGCGATCAAGGACTACGGGCTGACCCCGCTGGCTCGCTTCGTCAGCTTCTCGGTCGCCGGCGTGCGTCCGGAAGTGATGGGCATCGGCCCGATCGAGGCGATTCCGAAGGCGCTCAAGCAGGCCGGCCTGAGCAAGGACCAGTTGGACTGGATCGAGCTCAACGAAGCCTTCGCCGCGCAGTCGCTGGCGGTGATCCGCGACAGCGGCCTGGATCCGTCCAAGGTCAATCCGCTGGGTGGCGCCATCGCCCTGGGCCATCCGCTCGGCGCCACCGGCGCGATCCGCACCGCCACCCTGGTGCACGGCCTGCGCCGCCACAAGCAGAAGTACGGCATGGTCACCATGTGCATCGGCACCGGCATGGGCGCGGCGGGGATCATCGAAGCACTGTAAGCGCGCGGCGCCCTCTCCTCATCCGGCCATGCGGGCCACCCGACGGGAGAGGGGAGCAGTACACAGCCCCTCTCCCACCGGGAGAGGGGTTGGGGTGAGGGTACGGCGCGAAGCGACTCGCGATGCAAGGCAGCGCTGGGTTTCGTTGTACGTAGCGGCA
>NZ_AQOJ01000726.1:0-3735 GCF_000364685.1 Xanthomonas sp. SHU 166 | reverse complement strand
TTCGGGGCACCTTCTCCCGGTGGGAGAAGGGAGGAGAGATCTCGATGGCTGAAGCAGCCTCGCGCACGCTCAAGCCCCTCTCCCTCCGGGAGAGGGGTTGGGGTGAGGGTCCGGCACCAAGCGCGTGTTGTACAGACCAGCGCACAAACGGAAAAGGCAGCCTCGCGGCTGCCTTTTCCGTTTGTCATCCGATTCGGCTTATCCGGATCGAATCAGCCGCCAGACGCTCCTGGATCGGCACTCAGCCAGCGCACCGCTCTGAAGCGGCGCGCAGCACCAGGCTCATTCCTCCGCGAGCATCTGCGTGAGCTTCGCGCGCGCCGGCTTGGCCAGCTTCTTGTTCTCCAGCGCAAACCGGATGGTCGCCTCGACCAGGCCCAGGTGGGTCCCGCAGTCGAAACGGGTGCCCTCGAAACGGTAGGCGTCCACTTCCTCGCTCTTCAGCAGCGCGGCGATGGCGTCGGTCAGCTGGATCTCGCCGCCCGCACCGGTGCCGGTGCTTTCCAGCAGTTCGAAGATCTTCGAGCTGAGCACGTAGCGCCCGACAACCGCCAGATCGCTCGGCGCGTCTTCCGGCTTGGGCTTCTCGACGATCTGCGCGATGCGGCCCTTGCGGCCGTCGAAGGCCTCGGTAGCCACGATGCCGTAGCTGGCGGTATTCTCGTGCGGCACGTCTTCCACCGCGATCACGCTGGCGCCGCTGCGTTCGTTGAGATCGGCCATCTGCTTCAGCGCGCCGTCGCCACGGTTCCAGATCAGGTCGTCCGGCAGCAGCACCGCGAACGGCTCGTCGCCGATGACCGACTTGGCGCACAGCACGGCGTGGCCCAGGCCCAGCGCTTCGGCCTGGGTCACGAAGACCGCGCGCACGCCGTCCGGCAGCACGTGGCGGATCATTTCCAGCTGCTCGTGCTTGCCAGCACGCTCCAGCTTCTGCTCCAGTTCGTAGGCCTTGTCGAAATAATCCGCGACCGCGTGCTTGTAGCGGTTGGTGACGAAGATCAGGGTGTCGCACCCGGCTTCGATCGCCTCGTCCACGGCGTACTGGATCAGCGGCCGATCGATGATCGGCAGCATTTCCTTGGGAACGGTCTTGGTGGCGGGAAGGAAGCGGGTACCCAAACCTGCCACCGGGAATACTGCCTTGCGGATTCTCTTGCTCATCAGAGCCTTCTGGCCTCGCGTGCGGGGAATGGAACGATGGTAGCGGAGCCGTCGTGACCGTCTTGCTGACGCAAGGGCGCGAACTCCGGCATGGTCATGCGCAACACCTTCTCGATGGTGTCGCTGTCGTAATCGGCCACGGCGGCGCGCAACTGCTGCACGCCGCGCAGCACGTCCTCGCGCGAGAAGCTGCGCACGCCGGCCTCGAGGATCTTCGGGTGCGAGGTGGGCCGGTAGTTCTCGTCGGCGTAGAACAGCGTCTCGTGCAGCTTCTCGCCCGGACGCAGGCCGGTATAGACGATGGCGATGTCGCGCCCGGGCTGCTTGCCCGCCAGGCGGATCATCTGCTCGGCCAGCAGGCGGATCGGCACCGGCTCGCCCATGTCCAGCGTATAGATGGCGCCATGCGACGCCGAGGCCGCCGCCTGCACGATCAGCTGGCTGGCTTCGGGAATGGTCATGAAGTAGCGCGTCACCTGCGGATCGGTGACCGTCACCGGGCCGCCCTGGCGGATCTGCTCGCGGAACAGCGGCACCACGCTGCCCGCCGAATCCAGCACGTTGCCGAAGCGCACCGTCACGAAGCGCGTGCTCACCGCCTGGTCGTCCAGCGACTGGCACACCATTTCCGCATAGCGCTTGGACGCGCCGAGCAGATTGACCGGATTGACCGCCTTGTCGGTGGAGATGAACACGAAGGTCGAGACCTTGGCGGCGACGCAGGCACGCGCCACGTTCTCGGTGGCCAGCACGTTGTTGCGTACCGCCTCGCGGCACTGCCGCTCCAGCAGCGGCACCTGCTTGTAGGCGGCGGCATGGAACACCGCGTCCGGCTCGGCCACCTGCATGGCGTGGCGGATCACCGCCGGATCGCCGCAATCGCCGAGCACGCAGTCGATCTCCAGATCGGGGAACGTGCGGTGCAGGTCGGCATGGATGGTGATCAGCGCCAGCTCGTTGATCTCCAGCAGCACGATCTTGCGCGCGCCGTGACGCGCGCACTGACGGCACAGTTCCGAGCCGATCGAGCCGCCGGCGCCGGTGACCAGCACGGTCCGCCCGGACAACCAACCCTTGATCAGCTTCCAGTCCGGGGTCACCGGCTTGCGCCCGAGCAGGTCCTCGATCGCGACCTCCTTGAGCTCGCCCGGCAGATAATGGCCTTCGAGCACGTCGAGCAGGCGCGGCACGGTGCGGAACGGCAGGCCGGTGCTTTCGCAGATCGCCACCACACGCTGCATGCCGGCCGCGTCCAACGACGGGATCGCGATCACCAGCAGCTTGGCGGCGGTTTCCTTGGCGATCGCGCCGGCTTCGTCGATGCGGCCGAGGATCGGCAGGCCCTGCAGCTTGGCGCCGTGCAGGTGACCGGCATCGTCGACGAAGCCGACCGGATGATAGGCGCCGGAACGGCGCAGGTCGCGCACCAGGGCCTCGGCCGCGCGGCCTGCGCCGACGATCAACACCCGCCGCGCGGTATCGTCCGAGTGCGCGATCTGATAATCCTTCCAGGCGCGGTACAGCAGGCGCGGCGCGCCCAGCAGCGCCGACAGCGCGAACGGATACACCATCAGCACAGAGAGCGGGATCGCGTCGAAGCGGCTGTAGGCCAGCCCCAGCACGATCGCCACCAGGCCGTAGAAGCTGGCCTTGAAGATATTGAGCAGGTCCGGGACGCTGGCAAAGCGCCACAGGCCGCGGTACAGGCCGACCTTCCAGAACACCAGCCCCTGCGCAACCAGCACGATGGCGGTGTTGAGGTTCCACAACGGCAGCGGGTGCTCGCCGGGGAGCATGGTGTAACGCGCCGCGTGCAGCAATTGCCAACAGACCCAGACGATGGCCAGATCGTGGACAACCACGGAGGCCTTGGGAAACAGCTCGGTAACTCGGTCGCGCGTGGAAAGCATCAGTGATCCGTGAGAGTTCGGCGCATCCGGTTGCGCAAGGCCAGCCAAAGCACACCTGCCGAACAGAACCAGGCGATCATCAGACCGGCCTGCGTGCCCGCATCCATGGGCCTGCCCAGCCGCGCAATTGTAATCGCGACAATGCTGAACAGACCGTAGGCGAGCGTGACGACAGTATGGCTACTGCCGGTGTGTACCCAACGCTGGTAAAAATGTTGCGCGTGCGGTTGCCACCAGCGTTCGCCGGCGAGCATGCGCGAGACGAGCGTGAAGCCTGCGTCGATGGCAAAGGCCGACAGCGGCAATGCCGGCAGCCAGGGCGCCTGGCCGCCGGCGATGAGGCACCAGGCGAACAGCGCGGCGATCAGGTAACCAAGCGCGCCGCTGCCGACATCGCCGAGGAAAATGCGCGCCCGGGGGTAGTTGAACGGCAAAAATCCCGCGCAGGCCACCAGCAGCACCCAGCACGGCCAGCGCAGCGGCGCCGGCAGCAGGCAGGCGAATCCCAGGGCGGCGAGCATCGCCTGGCTGCTGGCCAGGCCATTGATGCCGTCCATGAAATTCCAGATATTGATTAGCGAAACCGTCGCCAACCACACCAGCGCGACCATCCACAGCGGCTGGCTCGCCTTGTAGACAAGTGCAGCCAGCAGGGTCGCGG